>REAR01000027.1 GCA_004295245.1 Sphingobacteriales bacterium
TCAAAAGGTTGGTATTGCACAATGCCTAGTAAGGCATTTATTTGATATAGTTGATTACTTTCCTGGTTTTGGAATTGTAGGAATTATTGTTGCCAGCAATACCGAAAAAAAGCAACGTGTGGGAGATATTGTTGCAAAGACAATTGTTGTAGTTCATAAAACAAATTCAACTACAAAATAAAGTTGGGTAAAAAAATGACTAGCATTGCATTGCCGATGAAACGAGCGTGGCAACGATGCTGCCATGTAACACTACCGCTGGCAACCTAATAAAAAAACTATACCGGGTCTACATTGGCAATTACCTGCACGGCTCTGAACTTTTTATCGGCATGCAGTAAAGCTTCGGTGGTGTAAATAAGCTGGCGCACCTTGTTGTTTACGCTGGTGTCTTTCGGAATTTTTAGTAGCAACTCCATTAAATACATATTACGCACCCGGTTAACCACAGGCTCTGCCGGGCCCACTAAGTAAGCGGCTATATATTGTTTTAACTGCGCCGCAAAAAAATGTGCCGCAGCATTTACCGTGGCGGCCTCTTTATGACGGAACAATAAATTAATAACACGGCTATACGGCGGGTAAAAAAATTGTTGCCGGTTGAGTAATTCTTCAGCAAAGAAATTTTTATAATCGTGTTGCTGCACTTTTACAATTACCGGGTGTTGCGGGTTGCGGGTTTGCACTATTACTTTGCCGGCCACTTCTTTTCTGCCGGCGCGGCCACTTACCTGCTCCATTAGCTGAAAGCCCCGTTCGTTTACTCTAAAATCGGTAAAGCCTAAAATTGCATCAGCATCCAGTATGCCTACCAGTTCTACATTTTCAAAATCCAATCCTTTCACCACCATTTGTGTGCCTACTAAAATATCAATGCGCTGTTGCTCGAATAATTGTATCAATGCATCATGCCCTTGTTTACCTTTTACACTATCCACATCCATTCTGCTGATGCGTGCATTAGAAAACAATTCCTGTAACTCTTCTTCAATTTTTTCTGTGCCAAAATTTTGTTGTGCAAATACATGCGCTCCGCAAGCTTTGCAAACAGGCACCAAGGGGTAACTGGTGCCGCAATAGTGACAAGCCAGTTTTGCTTTTGTTTTATGATAGGTTAAGGATACATCGCAATGATTGCACTGCGGTATCCAACCACAACTTTGGCAAACCTGGTAGGGGGCATAGCCCCTGCGGTTTTGAAATAATATTACCTGCCGCTTATCTGCTAAACTTTGCTCAATAGCATTTTTTAAATCGGGCGAAATAGTAACCCTGCTTTTATCGGGCGTTTTAATAGTACGGGTATTGCTAACTATAATTTGTGGCAATTGCATGGCGCCAAAGCGTTCTGCTATTTCAACCAATGCATATTTACCGGTGGTGGCATTGTAATAACTTTCCACGGAAGGAGTGGCACTGCCCAATAACACTTTGGCATTTTGTATTGAAGCAAAGTAAACTGCGGCATCTCTTGCGTGGTAACGGGGTGCAGGGTCTTGTTGCTTGTAAGAAGCATCATGCTCCTCATCGCAAATAATTAAACCCAGGCTGGCATAGGGCATAAACAAAGAAGAACGGGCACCTAATACAATTTTTACTTCGCCGCTTTTTACTTTGTTCCATATTTCCACCCGTTCGTTTTGTGTAAAGCGGGAGTGGTAAATAGCAATATAACCACCAAAGTGTTTTTGCAGGCGGCGAATGATTTGTGCCGTTAATGCAATTTCCGGCAACATATACAATACCTGCTTTCCTTCTTTTATGGCCGCTTCCATTAAACGGATATACAGTTGTGTTTTACCGCTGCTTGTAACACCGTGCAGCAGGCAAACATTTTTATCAGTAAATGCGGTATTAATAGCATCTAATGCGGTTTGCTGTGCACTGCTTAATGTAAAATCTATCTGTATGTTTTTAGGTAGCTGCCGTATGCGGTCTACCGATCTTTTTTCTATGTTAAGAATATCTTTTTCTACCAAGCCTTTTAATTGTGCCGCTGAAGCATTGGCTTTTTTTAGTAAGTCTTGTTGCTTTACTTCTCCTTCTGTTTTTTGAAAATGCAAAAAAGCCAGCAGTAGTTCCATTTGTTTAGGGGCACGGGTAAAATTGTTCAGCAGTTCACTCAACGCATCTTCATTGTCATACTGCGGGTTTAGCAACACATAAGGTTCTCTTTTTTCTTTGTAGGTATGCTTCAGCTCTTCCCACACAAAACAAATTTTTTTATCAATCAGTCTTTTTATAACGGGATACACATGGTTGGCATCCAACAATTGCTGTACTTCTGTAAGTTTCAATTCCTTTCTAATCAGCAATGCTTCTGCCACTAAAAATTCTTCATTGTCTAAATGGCTGAAATCATCTCCGGCCTCTTCATTGTACAATAATACCGTTTCGCTGCTCAATTTAAAATGCGTGGGCAGCGCCGCTTGCATTACTTCACCTTCACTGCAAAAATAATAACTGGCCATCCATTGCCATAACTGCAATTGCACGGTATGCACAATGGGTGCATCATCCAGCACATTTAAAATTTCACGGGGGTCAAAAGCAGCTGGTTTATCGGTGTGCAATCTTTTAACCAGGCCTGCATACTTTTTATTTTTCAATACTACTTCCACCCGGCAGCCCACTTGTGCTTTGTCTTTTAAATGAACAGGTATAGCCCAGGTATAATTTTTGGGCAACGCCAACGGAATAATTACTTCTGCAAATAAACTGGCAGTAGTTGTAAATAAGATAGTATCGTTTGTAGTTGTAGTCAATTTTTTTTTGTAACCGGCAATTGTATTTCAATAAAGCATCATTGCGTCGCACCCTTCAGCAGCAGTACAGTTATCAACGCTTTTATTTTCCGTAATCATATTTTATTAAAGCGGCTTCCATTTTATTATATACTGTTTGCTTCAGCTGCTCCACATCTTTCAATGTTAACCCCGCAACTGGCACAGCCTCTAAAAAAATGGCACGGCAAACCCCGGGTGAGTTATCTATAAAAGAACGGTAATGCATTCTTCGCACGGTATCGGGCAGCACAAACGGTTTAATAGGTGTTTGTGTTTCTATAGCAATACGAAAGGCCCCATCATAAAACGTTTTTAATGGTTGGCCGGTTTCATTAAAAGTTCCCTCGGGGCAAATAACCACACTAATACCTTTTGCAATAACACGTTTTAAGGTGTAAATACTTTTAGCCCGGTCGGCAGCATTGTTGCGGTTTACCATTACCACCGTATTCTTATATAAGAAACCAAACACGGGTATCTTAGCCAGTTCAGCCTTGCCCAGCACCCGTATCGGTTGCAAAATAGTAGTCACAAACATCGGCACATCCATATAAGAAATATGGTTTGATACAAAAATATATTGCTGCTGACGATTGTGCGGCGCTTCGTGCCGAATGTGAATGCGAATACCTATAAGCAACATCCACGTAGTTGCCCACCAATAACATAATTTATAAATAGCATTGCCCCCGTTTATTTTACCAAAGAAAGAAGCAATAACAACAAAAGGTGTAATTACCAGTAAAATGGCCACAAATAAAATGGCGGCATAAATTGTATAGAGTATCTGTAAGATGGTTTTAAATAAGTGCATAGTTATTTTTTATCATCTCCGGGGCAATGGCATTCAAAGTCCTGCTCTAAATCTATACAGGTTACTACTTTGGTATTGTTATCGCACTGGGCAAAAACAATACGCACATGCTGGTTATCTTTTTGCGTATAGCCTTCCAGCGCATAGGTTGGGCAGGGCCGGTCGTTTACATCGCTTTTGTTATAGTTAATGTTACCATTTTGCATAATGTCCTTTACTTCTTCCTGCGTTATCTTACGGCACTTCATGCGGCATTTGGCATGGGCCGAATAATTGATATAGCTTACCCGTCGGTCAAAACCGCGGTCACGATCGGCAGTGCTGGGTTGTTGGCGCCGGGGCTTATTCGTATCATCCGTTAATGGAGCCATGCCTTTGCAACGCCTGATAGTAATGGTTGCCACCAGCAAAACTGCCAGAAAAAGATAAGGCATTGCCTTTTTAAGATTCATACTGTTGTATTTTTTGCTCCTCAGTGGTACTGAAGATGAAGTGATTGCGACGCAACGATGTTGAAGATAGCACCACTGCTGGTATTAAAAAAATCGTACAAATCTAAATACAGCAATCAACACTATAAAATTGTAATTTTGCCGCTCTCTTAAACACAGGTTATGAAGGAGACAGGCATTAAAAAATCGGTAGCTTTTCACACCCTTGGGTGCAAGCTTAACTTTTCTGAAACCAGCGCTATTAGTCGGCAGCTGGAGCAGGAAGGTTTTGAAAAAAAAGCGTTTGACGATTTTGCAGACGTGTATGTAATTAACACCTGCAGCGTAACCGATAATGCCGATAAAGAATGCCGCCAGTTAGTACGGCGTATACAACGCAAAAGCCCCGAAAGCCTGGTAGTAATAACCGGTTGCTATGCGCAGTTAAAGCCTAAAGAAATTGCTGAGATACCGGGCGTTGATTTGGTATTGGGTGCTGCCGAAAAATTTAATATTGCGCAACACCTGGCCACATTGAGCAAAGGCAATAGTGCTAAAATTAGCAGTTGTGATATTGATGAAGTGCACACCTTTAACAGCTCTTTTTCTATAAACGACCGCACCCGCACATTTTTAAAAGTGCAGGATGGCTGCGATTATAATTGCTCTTTCTGCACCATACCCATGGCGCGGGGCAAAAGCCGCAGCAACAGTATTGCCAATGTTATTAAACAAGCCAAAGAGCTGGCAGCAAATGGTGTAAAAGAAATTGTTTTAACGGGTGTAAACCTGGGCGATTTTGGCTTAACTGCAGATGCAGAAAATGCAGCAAAACTTATTAGAAGCGAAAGTTTTTTTGAGCTGGTGCAAGCGCTGGATGCTATTGATGGTATTGAACGCTACCGCATTTCGTCTATTGAGCCCAACCTGCTTACCAACGAGATTATTGCCTTTGTGGCCAATAGTAAAAAGTTTATGCCGCACTTTCATATACCGCTTCAAAGCGGCAGCAATAAAATACTGGGCTTAATGCGTCGCCGCTATAAAAAAGAATTGTATGCAGAAAGAGTGGCATTAATTAAAACACTAATGCCGCATTGTGCTATTGGTGTGGATGTGATTGTTGGTTTTCCCGGAGAGGATGAAGAAGCATTTAAAGAAACTTTTGACTTTTTACACCAGTTGCCTGTAAGTTACCTGCATGTGTTTACCTATTCAGAAAGAGACAATACCCATGCGCTTACCATAAAACCGGTAGTGCCGGTTAATACCCGCTACCAACGTAATAAAACGCTGCGCAACCTTTCTTATATGAAGCAGCAATATTTTACCCAACAACACAGTGGCCAAACACGTAAAGTATTATTTGAAGGGCAGGATAAACAAGGCATGATGGAGGGTTATACCGATAATTATATAAAGGTAACCACCCATTACCAACCGCAACTGGTAAACCAGTTAAGCGACTGGCGCCTGTAATGTGTACAATTATCATTTTGTTGGCAAACTTTTTCCCTCTTTTATTCGTTATTTTACCAAGGAGATAAAGCATATGGAGTTAAAGAAATACCAGGTAAGCATCAATTTTGAAATGGACGATGAGTTTATGTCTCTTGTACCTTCTCACCGCACCTACATTAACATGCTCATAAATAAACAGGTAATTGATCACTACGCCGTTAGTATGGAAAGCCTGCGGGCATGGATTACCATAAATGCCGAAAGCAAAGCAGCTGTTGACGAATACTTATCAAAGTCGCCCCTCAGCAAATACTGGACCTACGAAATTGACGAGCTCTTTGTGCTGGATGGTCTCACCTATCGTCTACCGCATGTACAGTTGAACTAACTGAATGGTACCAGCTTT
>REAR01000233.1 GCA_004295245.1 Sphingobacteriales bacterium
GTGGGGCACCGTGATGGGAGCTATTATAATTGGAGTATTGAATAATGGTTTGGTGTTGCTGAATGTATCACCCTTTTGGCAACAGGTGGTAAAAGGCGGTGTAATTTTATTGGCGGTTATAATTGATAAAATAGGAGAGAAGAAAGATTAGTTTTTTGGTACAAGCAGTTGTGCTGCTATCAACATCGTTGCGTCGCACTCTTGTACTGTAATAATTCTATTCAGCAATTAACCGCAAAGTTCGCAAAGAACATACAGCGCAAAGAACGCAAAGCCTTTTTATCCCTTTGCAAATATATTGGCTGCTTTTAGGGTTGGGGGTATTAAAAACGTTTTAATATAGTAAACAAACAGGGTATGAATATAAAACTGATTTTTGCAATTGTCATCTGCATCTCCTGTATCAATGTGGTGGCACAAAAAAATAGCACCTCGCTTTTTGCAGATAGTTTGGTAAAACCAAGAATGCGGGTGATAATAGACAATGATTTCAGTGGTGACCCCGATGGATTGTTTCAACTGGTACACCATGTGTTATCGCCTTCTGTTGAAATTAGAGGCATCATTGGTTCACATTTAAAACCCGGCGATGGCTTTGACCGCTCCAATGAAACTGCAGCGAATGCGAAAAAGAAAGTGGAAGAAGTGCTGGCTATTATGAAGTTGAATAAATTGTTGAATGTGTACCAGGGTTCTAATGCTGCAATAGTTAACGATAGCACTCCACAAATATCCGATGCTGCAAAAGCGATAGTAAAAGAAGCCATGCGGCAGGATACCAAACAACCTTTGTATGTGGTATGTGGCGCCGGACTTACAGATATTGCCAGCGCCTATTTGATGGAGCCCAAAATTGCCAACCGGTTAACCTTAATATGGATTGGCGGGCCTGAATACACGGACCTTACATTGCCCCCACCCGGTTATACCAGTTTAGAATATAATTTAGGTATTGATATAAAAGCCGGTCAGGTTATTTTTAATAAATCTGCTATACCCATTTGGCAGGTTAACCGCAGTGCCTACAGGCAGGTAATGTTATCATACGCAATGCTGCAAACAAAAGTAAAAACACAAGGTGCCATTGGTGTTTATTTAACGGAAGCGTTAGAAAGAATAATGGGCATGGCAGTAAAATATAATTTTAATATTGGCGAAACTTATGTTGTTGGCGATAGTCCGCTGGTATTGTTAACAGCATTGCAATCTTCTTTTGAGCCAGACCCATCATCCAGTACCTATGTTTTGCGGCAGTCGCCATTAATAAACGAACAGGGTTTGTATGAAATAAATTTGAAAGGCCGCAACATAAGAATATATACACACTTGGATACAAATTTGCTGCTGGAAGATTTTTTTGCTAAGCTTGCTTTGTTTAACCAGCGTAAATAAAAGCTGAGTAAGTTATTATATATGAAGTGTGATGTTCTTTTATTTAACCGCAAAGACCGCTAAG
>REAR01000234.1 GCA_004295245.1 Sphingobacteriales bacterium
ACAACCGCCTCTTACCTCTACGCCAACAGCATGCAAACGGCTCAACGCAAAATACCAATGCGTGGCGTGGATGGCACTTACAAACACTGGAAGGAAATGGTACCGGTATTTGAAAAGGAGCACAATACATTCAGATATAAAATTGATTCGCTTAAAAATAATGCTGGCAAACCTGTTGTGGAGGTAAACCCATTTAAGAATGCGGAGGTTCGTACAACAGATTCAGCCGGTGCATACTTTACTATCGCAAAGGGAGCCAATATATTTGCCGATACCAACCTTGTTATAAAATCATATGCAAAAGAATTAGAAGGTATGCAGGGTGTAAACTTTGGATATAAGCAACAACTGACTGAAAGCGCCACTTTTAATTTTGCATGTGATAAGCCGGTAAAAATTTTAGTAGGTTATTTTAAAACTCAACGGGCTGCTTTCACAAATGACACTATCTATTTAAAAGCACCTGAACTGGAAACCAATGCCAGCGCTGATGATTACGGACAGGCTGAAATAAAAATTTCTAACGCCATCGCTATTGAAGGCATGCCGCCGGTAAATGTGCATGTATATAATTTTAAAGCAGGAACACATACGTTGAAATTAGAAAAAGGGGTTTGCTTGATTTTGGGTTTTGTAGCTGGAGATACTATTGTGCCGGTATATGATGCTGGACTGACAGGAGATTTGAGAAATAAAAATATTGACTGGTTATTTGAATGATAACTATATAAGACATTTAATAAATACAATTAAATTTTATATGCCTTATATTCCTTGTATGGTTCAATAAGGTTCATTTATGTTATGCTGCATAAGTGTGCGACGCAACGATGTTTAATAGAATTACAAATGATGACAAACAAAAAAAAAACAAACAAAAAAAAATATTTCAGCTTCGCCGTAATACTGTTTTCAATAACAGTAGTTGCGCAAGATGTAAAACTCTGGTATAAACAACCCGCCGTTACATGGACAGAGGCTTTACCACTCGGCAACGGCCGCATTGGTGCTATGATATTCGGAGGTGTGGAAAACGACCGTATACAATTTAACGAAGAAACTTTGTGGAGCGGCGAACCGAGAAGCTACAGCCGCCCGGGGGCTTATAAATATTTAGACAGCATCCGTCAATTATTGTTTGTAGGTAAACAAAAGGAAGCAGAATCAATGGCCGAAAAACAGTTTATGGGTTTAAAAAGTTTTGAAGCTGAAAAAACAAAATGGATTAACGAAGTAACTGCCGATAAAAATTTTACTGCAGAAAATTTTGACGACAGCAAATGGAAAACAATGAAAGTGCCGCATTGGGATGGCTGGGAAACAGTGGGCTTTGAAGCATTGGATGGGGCGGTGTGGCTGCGTACCACATTTGTTTTAAATGACGACTGGAATAAAAAAGATATGGTGCTTGATTTAAACCGCATTCGTGATTGTGACTATACTTATGTAAATGGCACAATGGTGGGCAGCCAGCAAAACGCAGAGGGAAGAAAATATACTATTGATAAAAAATTATTACATAAAGGCGTTAACAGCATTGCTATACTGGTGCTTAATTTTAGTAACAAAGGAGGCATGTATGGTTATAAAGATACTGCCCAGCATATTGGTATTTATCCTGCAAAAAGAGAAAAAGATAAAATATCACTCAACGGGCAATGGAGATATTATATAGTTAATGATAACCCGCCGCCAGTAGGCACTTACCAGGCCGATTACCAGCCTTTTGGTGATTTGAATTTAGCGTTTACAAATACAACAGGCTTTACCAATTATAAAAGAGAGCTGGATATTTCCAAAGCAGTTGCTACAACCTCTTACGCTTTAAGCGGAGTTGATTTTAAAAGAGAATATTTTGTATCAGCCGTAAACCAGGCGTTGGTTATTAATTTTACAGCAAATAAAAAAGCAAGCATCAGTTTTAATGCCCTGCTTAGTAGTCCGCATAGAAATTATACAGTCACTCAATTAAATAGTACTACGGTAATACTTTTAGTAAAAGTAAGAACGGGAGTGTTACAGGGTAAAAGTTATATGCAGGTAATAACAAAAGGTGGGGCTGTAAAAATTAATAATGGAAAATTGTTAATTGATAATGCGGACGAAGCCACTATTTATTTAACGGCAGGGACTACCTATAAAAATTATAAAGACGTTACAGCCGATGCCGCGGCACCTTGTATAAAAGCATTGGCATCGATAAAAGGGAAAACATATCCACAAATAAAAGCAGCA
>REAR01000081.1 GCA_004295245.1 Sphingobacteriales bacterium
TCTATTTGATTTTGTTATTGTCTGAATTATGAATGAGTGCCCCTAATAGTCCAAGTATGCAGAGGCTATAAAAAAAATAGCCTGGCGCAGGAATGAGGCGAAGCAAGGTGTGTTGACTTCCTGTGCCTGAAAATAAATTAGCCGTTTGGTGATAAGCGTACAGAACGTTGAAGTGTGCGACGCAAGAATGCTAAATTGAAATACGAATGCTGGCTACATAAAGAACAGAATAGTAGTGCTGCCACTCAGCTCATCGTAGTTTGTAATTTAATTTTCAACAATGCAACGCTACCTACGACGCACCAAACCTTTTTTTTTGAGTGTTTTAGTTGGCCGCCATTAAGGCGCACAACATGCAAAAGATTTTTTTTGTGGCTTGTTTTCTACTCCACACAACCAATTAGTCTTTTAATAACAACCTCGCAAATTTTTCCAGCTCGGTTTTTTCTGCCGGGGTCAATGGCTCGTTATTGTTGTACTTGGTATTAAAAAACAATACTCTTTTATGTTGCGGGTATTTATTAAGTATGGCTGTAATAAGAGCGCCGCTGGCGGTATCTTTCTCATACAAAGGGGTGGGTGGTGGCGGTGCTGATTTATAGCGGTTGGGTCTTTTTAATAGCATGGCCTCCAGCGTTACCAGTTTGCTTTCTGGTATGGTATTTAGTTTTTGGGCTTTGCTTAATAATCCTTCTAATTGTTTTTTGCTCAGTCCGCCCCGCTCCTGGTATTGGTGGTAAAGGCTGTTGGCAAAAACCCCGTCGGGGTTGTGGCGCAAAAGTGCCTCCAATATATCCATTACAATATCAACATCGGGTTTCTTTTTAAACATGCTGCAAGTAAAATAAAATAACTAAGAGTTGAAGAATGAAAAGTGAAATGATTGAAAACGGTGCCCTGCCTGCTGCCGTACAAGAGTGCGACGCAACGGCTGCTGCTAAGAATTACTGCTGCTGGTTACCAAATAAGCTTAGTAATTTTGAACAGCGCTATGTCTGCACAGCCGCAACGCCATATTGCCCATTTTGACCTCGACTCTTTTTTTGTGAGTGTAGAGGTGTTAAACAACCCATCACTAAAAGGTAAGCCGGTTATTGTGGGCGGCCGTGAGCGGGGAGTGGTGGCGGCCTGCAGTTATGAGGCCCGCAAGTTTGGTATTCATTCTGCCATGCCGGTTAAAACGGCTTTTAAATTGTGCCCGCATTTAATTACAGTAAGCGGCAGCCGGGGCGAGTACAGTAAGTATAGCCGGTGGGTTACAGATATTATTGCAGCAGAAGCGCCGTTGTTTGAAAAAGCTTCTATTGATGAGTTTTATTTAGACCTGACCGGTATGGATAAATATTTTAAACCCTTTGAATGGACACAGGCGCTGCGCAAAAAAATTATTGATGCCACACAACTGCCCATTTCTTTTGGTTTGGCTTCAAACAAAATGGTTGCTAAAATGGCTACCAATAGCGCCAAGCCCAATGGATGTAAGTGGGTGCAGCCGGGTGAAGAAATAGCGTTTCTCTCTCCCATGAAGCTAAATGCCATACCGGGTGTGGGCGACCATACCTTTAGAAAATTTTTACAGATAGGTATTGAAACCATTGAAGAGTTACGACAAACACGTTTGGATGTGCTGGAGCATTATATGGGTAACTATGGTGTTGAACTATGGCACCGTGCCCATGGCCGGCACGATGGCGTGGTGAGTGATTACCGAGAAGCAAAATCGGTGTCTACAGAAAATACGTTTGAAGAAAACAAAACCGATATTGATTTTTTAATGGCAGAACTGGTACGGATGACGGAGAAGATTGCTTTTGAACTGCGCAAAGACAATCAGGTGGCGGGTTGTGTGGCTGTTAAAATACGCTACCCCAATTTTGAAACCACCAGTAAACAAACCACTATTTCCTATTCTTTTTATGATGATGAAATAATACCGGTGGCTAAAGAATTGTTTCACCAACTCTACCGCAAGGGGCAACCCGTACGTTTGTTAGGCGTTCGCTTGTCTGAGTTAACGGCAGATGCTATGCAAACAAATATGTTTAGCGATGTAACCAAGAAAAAAGATTTATACAAAGCTATTGATGCTGTTAAGAACCGTTTTGGCAAAACTGTGGTGGGCCGTGCCGGCGGACAGGAATAAAAAATTTATTAGTCTACTTGTTGAGTAGGAAAAAATATATCTTTGAATGCTTAAATCAGTTATCATGAGTTTACGATTAGGGGATATTGCTCCAAATTTTAAAGCAAGCACAACAGAAGGTGAAATAGATTTTTATGAATACCTGGGTACGGGTTGGGGCATTTTGTTTTCTCACCCGGCAGATTATACACCGGTTTGCACTACAGAGCTGGGCCGTACTGCATTATTAAAATATGAATTTGAAAAACGTAATGTAAAAGTATTGGCTGTAAGTGTAGACCCGCTGGATAAACACCTGGGCTGGAGAAATGATATTAATGAAACACAAGGCTGCACGGTTGATTTTCCGATTATTGCAGATGAAGATAAAACGGTGGCTAATTTATATGGCATGATACACCCTAATGCGTCTGAAACATTTACCGTGCGTTCTTTATTTATTATTGGGCCCGATAAAAAAGTAAAACTGATGATTATTTACCCGGCTTCTACCGGCCGTAATTTTAATGAAGTGCTGCGGGTAATAGATTCTTTACAATTAACAGCTAATTACAGTGTGGCTACCCCGGCCGATTGGAAAGGCGGCGAAGATGTAATTGTGGTGCCGGCAGTTTCTACAGAAGCGGCAATAGAAAAATTTCCGAAAGGGGTTAAAGTGGTAAAGCCTTACCTGCGTTACACACCACAACCTAATATAGATTAAGTTTTTTTTGTTAGATACCATCGGTCTGAATTAGTGCAGGGAGCTGAAAAGCTCCTTTTTCTTTTTTGTAAGGTGGGTATTAATTAACTTCCATTAAATTTTTTGCAATGAGAAAACTTTTCTTTTTAAGTATGCTGCTGGCACCACTATGCCTGCTGGCACAACGCACGGTTATTTATTGCGGCCAGCTGATTGATACCAAAAACATGAAGGCCCTGAACAATATGACCATTATTGTAGAAGGCAATATTATTACAGATGTGGTGGCAGGTTTTGCCACCGCTGCAAAAACAGATAAAGTAATTGACTTAAAAAATAAAACCGTAATGCCCGGCTGGATGGATATGCACGTGCATGTAGAAGAAGAAACCAATCCTAATATTTATATGGAACGGTTTACGGCCAACCCGCCCGATATTGCTTTTCAATCGTTGCGGTATGTAGACCGCACTTTAATGGCTGGCTTTACCACTGTTAGAGATTTGGGTGGCACGGGTGTAAACATTTCTTTGCGCAACGCTATTAATAAAGGCTATGTAAAAGGCCCACGCATTTTTACAGCCGGTAAATCTATTGCTACCACAGGCGGCCATGCAGACCCTACCAATGGCTACCGTAAAAATTTAATGGGAGATCCTGGTCCGGAAAACGGTGTGGTAAATGGCCCAGATGATTGTATGAAAGCCGTGCGCCAGCGTTATAAAGATGGCAGCGATTTAATTAAAATTACTGCATCGGGTGGTGTGTTAAGTGTAGCAAAGAGTGGCGAGAACCCACAGTTTACCGAAGCAGAAATAAAAGCTATTGTAAGCACTGCAAAAGATTATGGTTTTAAAGTAGCAGCGCATTGCCATGGTGCAGAAGCTATGAAACGTGCCGTAAGAGCCGGTGTTAACTCAATAGAGCACGGCACTTTTATGGATGATGAAACAATGGATTTGATGAAACAATACGGCACGTATTATGTGCCCACTATTACGGCCGGTAAAGGCGTGGGCGATAGTGCCCGCAAGCCGGGTTATTACCCTGAGGTAGTTGCTAAAAAAGCCATAGCTATTGGCCCCAAAATACAAAGCACGTTTGCAAAAGCGTATAAGGCCGGTGTTAAAATTGCTTTTGGTACCGATGCTGGTGTGTATGCACATGGCAGAAACTGGTTAGAGTTTGTGTATATGAACGAAGTGGGTATGCCCGTGTTAGAAGCCATTAAAACCGCAACGGTTAATGCGGCAGATTTATTAGGCGTGAGTGATATTTTAGGCACTATTGAAAAAGGAAAACTGGCAGATATCATTGCATTGGATGGCGACCCGCAAAAAGATGTGCAGAGTTTTAGCCGTGTAAAATTTGTAATGAAAGATGGTGTTGTGTATAAAAACGAATAAGACGTAGTATAAATTAATACAGTAATGATGTTACCGGCGTTGGTAATGCTACTCAACATCGTTGCGTCGCACACTTTTACAATAGAATAAATAGCAGCGGTGGGTCATTTTTCAAAAAGTGGCTCACCGTTTTTTTATCCCTTCCACTTTCTTAATTGTTGCAACAAGGCTCTTAAATCTTTTGGCACCGGTGCTTCAAACTGGTGGGTATTACCGGCAGCATCTTTAAAACTCAGTTGCAGTGCATGCAAACCCAGGCGGCTTAAAATGGGTCGTTCTTCTTCTTCCTGTTTAGATAATTTAAAGCGATGTTTAATAGCAGATAATAGAATAGGTTTGCTATCGCCATATATTGTATCGCAGGCAATGGGGTGGCCCAGGTGTTTGCTGTGTACCCGTATCTGGTGCGTACGGCCCGTTAAAATATGAAACTGCATCCAGGTAAAGGCCTTAAAATTTTCCAGCACTTCATAGTTAGTTACAGCAGGTTTGCCCTTGGCATGTATCATCATGCTGCCATCATCTTTATAATGCTGAGTAATGGACTCATCAATGGTGCCGCTGGTTGCATACACATGCCCCAACACAAGGCCTACATAAATTTTTTTAGTGCTACGTTCTTCAAACTGTGCAGAAAGGTGTTTGTGGGTGGCTTCGTTTTTGGCAAATACAATTACGCCACTGGTTTCGCGGTCTAAGCGGTGCACGGTAAATATGTGCCCATACTTTGCTATTAAAAAATCTTTTAAAGAGGGGGCCGATTGTATACGGTCTGGTATAGATAATAAACCCGCCGGTTTATTAATAACAATGAAATCTGTATTCTCAAATAAAATATCCAACTGCATGTAATAATAATTGGTATTTAAAATGTTGCCACCGGCACTACTGTAAAAGTGAGTGACACAACGATGTTGCTATGATCCCGAACGTTCGGGACTACTGCTGGCCAGTAAAATTATTTTTCTTTCTTTTTACGGGTTTGCGGGTTAAAGTGTTTCATCAGGCGAATTTCTTTTTCTGTTAACAGCCGCCATTTGCCGCGGGGTACATTTTTTTTGGTAAGGCCAGCATACATTACACGGTCCAGATTTTTTACATCGTACCCCAGTGCTTCAAACAGGCGGCGCACAATACGGTTGCGGCCGCTATGTATTTCTATACCAATTACGGCTTTATTGCTGGCATCTGCATAACCCAATGCATCGGGTTTTACAAAACCATCTTCCAGCGTAAGACCATGTAACAGTTTTTCAAAATCTGCTTTTGTAAAGTCGCGGTCAAGCGTGGCTTCGTACACTTTTTTTATATCGTGCTTGGGGTGCGATAGTGTTTGTGCCATATCACCATCGTTGGTTAAAAGCAGTACACCAGAAGTGTTACGGTCTAAACGGCCAACAGGATACACTCTTTCTGTGGTGGCTCTTTTAATTAAATCTAACACTGTTTTTCTTCCCTGCGGATCTTCTGAAGTTGTGAGATAGTCTTTTGGTTTATTTAATAAAATATATACGTGGTTGCGGGAGGGGCGAATGATTTTACCTTTTACTTTTACCACATCTTTAGGGGCTACTTTGTGGCCGGGTTCTGTAACCACCACATCGTTTACTCGTACTTCTCCACTCTTTACAAGGTCTGCTGCATCTCTGCGAGAACAAACACCGGCGTGGGCCACATATTTATTTAATGGCATGGCTGCTGTGGCAACTGGTTTTTCTGTAAGGGCGGCTTTGCTTTTAACGGCAGCAGTGGCTGCATCTTCTTTCTTCTTTCTTTTTTCTTCGTAAAATTTTTCTATGGCAGCAGCTCTTTCTTTTTTAACAGTTTTTTTTTCTTGCTTAAATTGTTCTTTACGGGCTGCGTTACTTTTCTGATTGAAAAATTTCTGGAACTGGGAATTCTTACTCATTGGTTTGTATTTGCTGTTTTACAACAGGATTATTATAAAAGACCCACGCTATTTTTTAAAGCGTAGCTTAACTTTCTTTATTGGCTAACTGGCCACAGGCAGCATCAATATCTTTACCACGGCTGCGGCGCAGGCGTGCATTAACACGGTGCTTTTCCAGGTAATTCATAAAGGTTTCTACTTTTTCTTCTTCAGGTTTTCTAAATCTGGCAAAGTCTATTGGGTTGTATTCAATAATGTTTACCAAATCTGCCGGCACCTGGCGGTATACTTTAATCAACTCATCGGCATCTTTCAGGCTATCGTTAAAATCTTTAAACAGAATGAACTCAAACGTTATTTCGTTACCGGTTTGCTTATAAAAATAATTCAACGCATCTACCAGCGATTTAATATTGTTGGTATCGTTAATAGGCATTATTTCATTACGCTTTTTATCATTTGCGGCATGTAATGATAAGGCCAGTTTAAATTTTACCTGGTCATCGCCTAACTGGCGTATTTGTTTAGCTACACCTGCCGTGCTTACAGTAATGCGGCGGGCACTCATGGCCAAACCATCGGGGGCAGTAATACGTTCAATGGCTTTTAGTACGTGTTTATAATTCAGCAGGGGTTCGCCCATGCCCATAAAAACAATATTAGAAAGTTTTTTATCGTACACTCTTTCGCACTGCTGGTTTATTAATACTACCTGATCGTAAATTTCATCAAAGCTCAGGTTACGCTTTCTATCAATATAACCGGTAGCACAAAACTTACAACTTAAACTGCAACCAATCTGAGACGATACGCAGGCTGTTTTCCTTTCCTCAGTAGGTATTAAAACACCTTCTATTAAATGCCCTTCATGTGTTTTAAAGCGAGACTTTACTGTGCCATCTGCTGAGTATTGAGTGGCATCAATAGTTAATGCTGGCAGGGTAAATTCCTGTCCCAGTTTTTCACGCAGGTCTTTGCTCAGGTTGGTCATATCGGCAAAGCTGTGGGCATGTTTTTGCCACAGCCATTCCCACACTTGTTTGGCCCTGAACTTTTTATCGCCAATCTCTTCAAAATACTGCTGTACTTCCTCTAAACTCAAATGGCGAATATTACGAATAACCTTCTCTTTCATAGCCGCAAAGGTAACGCCTGAGGGCCGAAATAAAGATTTTAGGTTTTTGACGGTGGGCTACGCAAATTGTTACGTTATTTGCGGCCGGTAGGGCTGCTTATTACAGCAGTATGCACCGTTAAAGCAGGATGCTACTCTATTGCTCATGTAAGCCGTGCGGTACAAGTGAGTGACACAACGCTGCCTCATTTATATTCAAATGCTGGTTACCTAAATGGTTATAAAATTATCAGATGAAAAAAGTTTTTGTAATAGATGCAATAAGAACGCCTATTGGCAAGTATGGCGGTGCATTAAGCAGCATACGCCCCGATGATTTGCTGGCGCATGTTATTAAAGCACTGCTGCAGCGCAACCCTGGTATAGACGTGAATGCGATTGAAGATATTATTGCCGGCGCTGCCAACCAAGCCGGCGAAGACAACCGCAACGTAGCCCGTATGGCAGGTTTATTAGCTGGGCTACCCGTAACTGTTGGTGGTAATACGGTAAACCGTTTATGTGCCAGCGGCCTGCAGGCTATTATGGATGCTGCCCGTGCTATTTTATGCAATGAAGGCGAACTATACATTGCTGCCGGTGTGGAAAGTATGACCCGTGCGCCTTTTGTAATGGCCAAACAGGGCGGCGGCTGGAACCGCCAAACGGAAATGTATGATTCTACTATTGGCTGGCGCTTTATTAATAAAAAACTAACTGAACTGTACTACCCCTACAGCATGGGCGAAACTGCAGAAAATGTAGCAAGGCAATGGAACATCAGCCGCCTGGCACAAGATGAGTTTGCATTGCAAAGTCAGGAGAAATATTTTACAGCTTTAGAAAAGCAAAAATGGCTAACAGAAATAGCGCCGGTTGAAATATTTGGCGGCAAAGACGAAAAAATATTTTTTGATAGAGATGAGCACCCCCGCCGCACTTCTATGGAAAAGCTAACCAGCTTAAAACCTGTTTTTGCAACCGAAGGCACGGTTACTGCCGGCAACAGCAGTGGCATTAATGATGGTGCTGCTGCTCTTTTATTAGCCAGCGAAGCGGCTGTTGAAAAATATAATCTACGTCCGCTGGCTACTATTCAATCAATGGCTATAGCGGGTGTAGACCCTGCCATTATGGGCATTGGCCCGGTGCCGGCTTCTTTAAAAGCATTGCAAAGAGCAGGCATTAGCGCTACCCAATTAGATTTAATTGAGCTGAATGAAGCCTTTGCCTCGCAGGCCATTGCCTGCATACACGATTTGAATTTGGATATTGAAAAAGTAAATGTAAACGGAGGCGCTATTGCCTTGGGCCACCCCATGGGTTGCAGTGGGGTGCGCATTGCCACCACATTGCTGCACGAAATGGTGCGCCGCGGCAGCGGGCACACATTGGCTACCATGTGTGTAGGGGTAGGGCAGGGCGCAGCCATGGTGTTTAAAGGAATATAATTTTTGTTACCAGCAGCACCGCATTGTGCAGCCGTGGTTGCGTCGCACCAGTTAGCGGCAGTATTTCTGATGTGCGGTTTATAATTTCAAAGGCTTAAGAATATTCAATACGGGTATAATACTTGTATTTATAAATAACAAAGCCCTGCATTTTGCAGGGCTTTGTTATAGTAGCCACCAAATTATTTATTTCAATCCTTTCATACCAAAAGCTTTAAAAATTTCCATGAGTTGTTGCAGGCTATTAGTTGTAGCGTCTGTAAACAGTAAATCTATTTTAGTATCAATACTGTTTTTGGCAGGTGCATTTGAATACACCAATAACTTATCAAACATAGCAAACATTTGGGCCATTTCTTTTTCTTTAGAGGTGTTGGGTTCGTCTCCGGCCAGCATCATTTTATAAATGGCTTGTACATCAATATAAAAAGTAAACGGACTTTGTTTTATTGTTGCATTCATAAAAGATAAATCAGTCCCCGTTTTATTATTGGCAATCAACTGGGTCATTTCATCACTGCCGGCAACTACCAGCACATCCTCCGTTAATAGTTTCATCATTTTCATATCTCCCAACGGTCCTTTTTTAGAAGGTGGTGGTGGGTTGTATTCCTGCTCTTCTTTTGCGGTAGTATCAGTTGCCTTTTCTGCCGCTGCTAAAGAATCTGCAGTTGCCCGGTCTGTTGCTTTCTTGGCTTTAATGTCATCCATCATAGCAAACAGTTTTTCAACGGTTGTTTTGTTTTTTACAGAAGCAGCAAAGTAGGCTTGTGGTTTTGGTTTTTCGCCCGGCACTATATTTTTTGGAGCCATTAATACCAGCATGCCCTCTCCTTTAAAGGCATTCATCAGTTCATCGGTACTAAGCTTGTAGGGTGCCAGTTCTTTATTAATTTCTGTGCCCATATCTGCTGGCAGCATTGTTTTAAGTCCGGCAATATTCATATTCATACTCATCCAGCCTAATACATCATTACCGGGTAAAATACGGTTGGTTAAATTACTGCTGATGGGCCCCGCCATCATATTACTCATTAGTCCGGCAAGCTCTTCATCCATTTGTGTGGTACTGGTTACGGCCACTTTGCCGTTTTCAAAACGTATTGCAGTTACCGATGTTTTTGACTTATCGGTACTTTTATGCATAGCACCCAACAGATCGGTACCCGGTGCTTTTAATCCAAACTTGCTAATATTTTTTAAAACACCCAGATTGTCGTTTTCTTTACTCCATATAACCACATCTGCTGAGGTGGCAAGGCTGGTTACAAATTGTGCATCGGTAATAAAGGGTGTAGTAGTATAACCAGTTAATATGCTCTTTGCTTTATTGGCGGCCAACTGGGCATAGTTAATTTTCTTTTCAACCCGTGGTTTTTCATTTCCGTTTTCATCATAATTATTATAACGTTCTGTTTGCAAACGCGTAGCTTCTTTTGCTTTTACGCTTATAAAAAAATCACCGTTCCACGCAAAAGCGGTGCTTTCATTGGCATTTAGTGCCAGGTAATGACCTGCCTGGTATTTTGTTAGCAGTATTTTCTTTTTGCCGTTAGCTGCTTTTAAAAATTTACGAAACAAGGCCGTGTCTCTAACACTGCCCATTACATAATTGTAGCTGGTGCTATCATATGCATAAAGTTTATTGCTCATAATCCATAACTCCTGTTGCAGGTTAATACCTGTTTTAGCAGGGTCTTTCACCACTTCCATCATGTATTTGTCATCTGCCGTTTGATTAGATTTACCACTGCCCTGAACCATTTCTTCAAGCAGGGTGCTGATGTTTACTTTATTTAATACCAGTGGCAGGTTTAAACGAATAATAGAACTAACATCTCTGGGCACGTGTTGGTTATAGTTGGCATTTTGTGCTACAACCATAGTGGCCGACAAACTTAAAGCCAGCCAACCGATTACATGTTTTTTCATTGCTTGTTATTTAGGTAATAAGGTATAATGATACAGAACTTATACAAATTGAAAGTTAACTAAACTGCTTTGTGCAATGGTTTGCTGGTTGCCGGTTCGTATATCTTTTACGGTACATACTCCGCCCTCCAGTTCTTTACTGCCTATTACAACTACGTATGGAATGTTTTTCTTTTCGGCATATTTAAACTGCTTGTCAAATTTCATGTTTTCATGAAACAGCTCTCCACGTATGCCATTGCTGCGTAACAATTGTAACAGTTCAAACGCTTTGGCACTTTCTGCAAAACCTAAATTTAAAAATAATACCTGTGTGCCTACTTGCAGCTGCTGTGGAAACAATTGCAATTCTTCCAACACATCATAAATACGGTCTACACCAAATGAAATGCCCACACCCGGTATACCCGGCACACCAAATAAACCGGTTAAATCATCATAGCGGCCACCGCCACCAATGCTGCCCATTTGCACATTCAGTGCTTTTATTTCAAAAATAATTCCGGTGTAATAGTTTAAACCACGGGCTAGCGTAAAATCTAATTGCAGCGGACAGGCTGCTGCCTGCAATACAGGATTGTTAATAACACAATCTAATTCTTCAATTCCTTTTCGGCCCTCTTCAATAGAGCCCAACAAAGCAGTAATGTTGTTTAATTGCGTGGCGTTCTCTCCGCTAACTGCTAAATATTTTTCAATAATACTTACCTGTTCTGTGGTAAGGCCACGGGTAATCAGTTCTTCTTTTACTTTATCAATACCAATTTTATCCAGTTTATCAATGGCAACCGTAATATCCACCATTTTATTGCTGCCGCCACATAACTGTGCCAGTGCGGCTAATATTTTACGGCTGTTTATTTTAATGGTAACTGGTATGCCCAGCTTTTTAAAAACTGTACAGTAAATTAGTGATAGCTCTACCTCGTTTAATAAAGAAGTGCTGCCCACCACATCTGCATCGCATTGGTAAAACTCTCTATACCGGCCCCGCTGTGGTTTATCGGCACGCCACACCGGTTGCATTTGGTAGCGTTTAAATGGCATGGCCAGTTGTGCGTGGTTCATGGCTACATATCGTGCAAAGGGAATGGTAAGATCATATTTTAATGCCCGCTCTGTAATACCGCTATTATTTTTTCCGGCTAATATTTTTTCAAAATCTTCTTTTGCTTTAGCATGTTTTTCTTCCCTATCTAAACCATTATTCAATATTTTAAAAATCAGTTTATCGCCTTCTTCTCCATACTTACCCATTAAGGTTTCTAAATTTTCCATAGCCGGTGTTTCTAATGGCTGAAAGCCATACAGCTCAAACACTTCTTTAATGGTAGCGAAAATATATTGACGTTTGCGCACCGTGTCGGGTGCAAAATCTCTGGTGCCTTGTGGTAGCGATACTGATACTTTTGCCATAGCCTTTTAAATAGTAGTTGTAATAGTGTGCTTTTTTATAATTGCCTCGCAGGCGGCATCAATTAATTTATATACTTCGTGGTAGCCGGGTTCTGTACCATACCAGGGGTCGGGCACATCGTTATTTTGGCCTGGGTGCAATTCATTCATCAGCAGTTTTACTTTGGTTGGTATGTATTTTTGCCGGGCAATTTGTTTCATGTCTTCCATTACATCAGCCGCCATGGCATAAATAATATCAAACTGTTCAAAATCGGCAGCGGTAAAACGGCGGCTGCGTTGCTGGCTAATATCAATGCCATTTAAACGAGCTACTTTTTGCGAGAGACGATGCGGTGCTTCACCGTTATGATAGCCATTAGTGCCAGCACTCTCCACGCTCCATGTAAAACCGGCTTTCCATGCTTTATCCTGCAAAATGCCTTCTGCCAGCGGGCTTCTGCAAATATTACCCAGGCATACCATTAAAATCTTCATGGCGACAAAGATAAACGTAAAAAACTTAGTTTTTAAGCGTTGGTTACCGGCAGTGGTAACTCCGGTTAAACATCGTTGCGTCGCACACTTCAGCTGAAGTGTGCGACGCAACGGCTGCTGAGTAAAGTGTGAATGCTGGTAACAAAAAAATTAAGATTTTAATGCGGCGGGTGCTGTGGCTGCTTTGCGGCTGGGAAACCAGGAGGCCGCCAATGCAATAATGGTTACTACTGTTAATACCAATAAAATATCAGGTATTAAAAATTTAACGGGGTAGCGGTCTATTATAAAAGTTTGCCCTTCTAAAGCAATAAAACCAAATTGTATTTGCAACCAACCAACCAGTAATGCTAATAACAAACCGCTTATGCCGCCAATAGCAGCCAGTAATAAACCTTCGGTTAAAAATATTTTTTGAATGAGCTGGTTGCTGGCACCCATGGCTTTTAATATCTGTATGTCTTTTTGTTTTTCTAATACCAGCATGGTTAAAGCACCAATCATGGTAAATGCTGCAATTACCAAAATAAAACAGAGCAGTAAAAAAATAAACCATTTTTCTAATTGCATGGTAGTGTATAAACTTTTGTTTTGCTGGTAACGCGTTTGCACTGTATAAGCTGCTCCAAAAAAATTTTGCAACTGCTGCTGTAGTTCTTTTTCCTGCCTGGTGTTGGTAAGTGCAATTTCTGCGGCGCTGTATTGCTGGCTGCCAATGCCCAGCATGCGTTGCACAAAAGCACTGTTGGTGATGAGATAGCTGTTGTCAAAATCCTGTTGTATGGCAAAGGCGCCGGAGGTAACTATATTATCGGTACTTAAAGATTGCAGGGGATCGCTGCTGCTAACGCTGACTCCTTTTTTAGGCAGGTATATCAGCAAGGGTAAAATAGCCCGGTCGCTTTCTACGGCCAAGGCATTTTCTACACCCGAGCCCAATATACAGGCGGCATGATCTGCCGTGCCTAATTGATAGCGGCCGCGTATTAAACGGTTGGCTACATTATTTACTTTTTCATAGCGTGCATCCACCCCTTTTACCTGCACCAGTGTTTGAAAGTCGCCATTTTGCACCATCGCTTTTTCTTCTATGGTAAAAGCGGTGGCTTTAATGCCGGGCCATTGTGCCAGGCGCTGTTGTTGTGCTGTTGTAAATGCAATGGTTTTGCCCTTTGCGGGAATGATGCGGAGGTCTGTATAAAAATCAGCGTAGAGCGATTTTACCAGGTTTTCAAAGCCATTAAAAATGCTTAATACAAATATGATAGCGGCGGTGCCAAAGGCAATAGCCACCACGCTTACCCATGCAATAATATTAATGGCATTGGTAGATTTTTTTGCTTTAAAATAACGCCAGGCAAAAAGAAAATTCAATAGTGCAGATTTTTATTGGTGCCGAATCTGGTGTAGCTGTTACAAGTCTTTTTGATCGTCTTTTTTAATTTGCTTAAATACTTCTTCCATTTTAAACACATAGTCCAGGGTATCATCCAGATAATATTTTATTTCTGGCATACGGCGTACCTGGTGTTTAATTTTTATAGCCAGTTCTTTTTTTATTTCCCAGCCACGATCTTCAATTTTTTTAAGTGCCAGCTTGGTATCTGTTATTTTGAAAAAGCTAAGGTAAATCCGGGCCTCTAATAAATCTGGCGTTACTTTAACCGATGAAATGGAAACCATGCCGCCATCAATCATTTGTAATCCCATTTTTTGAAAAATAAGATTAACCTCTTCATTAATAACACCGGCTACCTGTTTTTGTCTTTTTCCTTCTTCCATTTTATTTGGTATTAGTATTTATATTCGTAGGCATAGCTAGCGCCTGCGTTTAGCGTGCAAGGTACTTAAGTTACTACTAAATTTCATATTTGTTATGGCAATACGGTCTTTTCTTAAATCTGCTGCAGCTTGGTGGTTATTGGGTTTATTAGTAGCCGCTGGTATAAGTGCCCAACTCTTTTTTTTGAAAAAAGACCGGGTGTTAAACGATGGCACCACCGTAAAAAGTTATAATAACTATCGCATTTTTAAAACTTCTTACAATCATCTTACAGCAAATAAAGATATCTATGTGTTGCATCCGCAAGACCATGGAGATTTATTTAAGTACAGTCCTGCTTATGCTTTGCTGATGGGGCCTTTTGCCGCAGTGGGCGATTTTTGGGGCTTACTGGTATTTAATGCTTTAAATATTTTAGTATGGCTGCTGGCCGTAAGAAAACTGCCCGCAGTGGGCATTGCTAAATACTATGGAGTATTGTTTTTTTGCCTGCTTGAATTAATTGGCAATATGCAAAACAGCCAATGCAATACACTTATTGCCGGACTTATTTTATGGTGCTACCTTTTTTTAGAAGAGCGAAGATGGCTATTGGCGGTATTAATGGTATTGCTGGCTACACTTATAAAACCATTTGGCCTGTTGGGCTTTTGCCTTTTTATATTCTATCCGCATAAGATTAAATCTATAGCGGCTGCTATTGTGCTGGGTGTTTTTTTTGCGGCAATACCGTTGCTGGTGGTAGATGCGCATCAACTGATATTTTTATATAAAAGTTGGTTTCGTTTATTAAGCGAGGATCATACCGCTTCTATTGGCATTAGTGTATCGGGCTGGTTGCAAACCTGGTTTGGTATTATTGCTAAAACACCGGTAATGGTACTGGGGTTGTTATTATTATTGGCTCCTTTGGTAAGAACTAATGCTTACGGCAATACCCGTTTTCGATTGTATTTTCTTGCTTCAATATTGTTGTGGATGGTATTGTTTAACCATAAGGCGGAGTCGCCTACATTTATTATTGCCGTTACAGGTGCTGCGCTTTGGTATTTTAGCAAACCACTGCCGCAACAGCTAGACAAATTACTGCTGGCACTGGCTTTTGTATTTACGGTGCTTTCAGCTACAGATTTGTTTCCTGCTGCTATCAGAAAAGCCTATGTTATACCCTATGTTTTAAAAGTGGTGCCTTGTATATTTATATGGCTAAAGTTGTTGTGGGATGCCATGATGCTTAAACCTATCGATACCGCTGCTATAGTTTAAGAATATATTATTTACCGGTTTCTACTAAGTTGGCTACTTTTGATGTTTTAATTATTAGTATGAAAGTATTACGGCAACTATTGCCTTTTGCCCGACCGCTGCACCATTTTTTACCAGAATATATAACATATACTTTCTTAGGTATTCTTTTTGGCCTGCTCAACTTTACACTGCTGATACCCATTATGCAACTGCTGTTTCAAAAGGAAGCAATGGAAGCGGTGGTAAAACCCGTGGCCAATTTTTCTATTTCATACCCCATAGAATTTTTTAAGTACATCTTCTACGGCATTATACAAAAGCAAGGTGCTTTTTATGCGCTTGTATTTGTATGTATTATTATTGGCATTAGTATTTTACTGGCAAACCTGTTTCGTTACCTGGCGGTAAAAGTAATGTTCAGGCTGCGCTTAAAATTGATGGAGCGCATACGCAATGCCTTGTATCAAAAGTATATTAATCAAAGCCTCAGCTATCACCACAACCATAGCAAGGGAGAATTGCTGATGGTGATGACCACAGAAGTGCAGGAGATTGAAGCGTCTTTAATTACTGCATTGCAGGTACTGTTAAGAGATCCGTTGGTAGTGCTGGCTTATTTTGCCACGCTTTTTTATATGTCGCCACAATTAACCTTGTTTACTTTAATATTTCTTCCTGTTACCGGTATCGTTATTTCAATGCTTACCCGTAAGCTGAAAAAGATGAATTATTATAACCAGGAAATGAACAGCAAGATCATTTCTCAAACAGATGAATCTATCAGCGGCATTAAACAAATACAAAGTTTTACAGCTGAGCAAATGATGAGTGAGCGTTTTAAAAGCACCAACCATATTTTTTCTCGTTTCAGTAAAAAGCTAGGGGGTAAAAAAGAATTGGCTTCTCCTATATCAGAAGTACTGGGGGTAATTGCTGCATTAACGCTGGTTATTTATGGGGGGTATTTAATTTTGAATGGACAAAGTGGTTTAACCGGCGAGCAGTTTATTTCTTATCTGGCTATTTATACGCAAATCATTCAGCCTTTAAAGAACATTTCACAAACTTCTTCTAATATTCAGCGGGGTATTGTGGCCTGCGAAAAAATTTTTAGTGTGCTGGAAGAACCGGTAGTAATTGAAAATGCAGCATCCTCTGTTACAAAAAAATCGTTTACCGAAAATATTCATATCAATAATATAAACTTTCGCTATGGGCAGGCCACTGTGTTGAAAAATATTAACCTTACTATAGAAAAAGGAAAAACCATTGCGCTGGTAGGACAAAGCGGCAGCGGTAAATCTACACTGGTAGATTTGATTGCCCGCTTTTACGATGTGCAGGAAGGTAGTATAGCAATAGATGGTACGGATACCCGCAAAATCGATTTGTTGGATTTACGCAGTTTAATTGGTGTGGTAAGTCAGGATAATTTTTTATTTAACGATACCATTTATAATAATATAGCTTTTGGGCAACCGACAGCTACTAAAGAACAAATAGAGGCTGCAGCCAAAGTAGCCAATGCACATGAGTTTATTATGCAAATGGAAAACGGTTATGAAACCATTACTGGTGAACGTGGCGTAAAATTAAGTGGCGGCCAGCGGCAACGTATTACTATTGCACGTGCGGTGTTAAAAAATGCGCCCATCTTAATACTCGATGAAGCAACTTCTGCCCTCGATACAGAGAGTGAGAAGCTAGTTCAAGAAGCGTTGAATAATTTATTAAGTAACCGCACCAGCATTGTAATTGCACACCGCTTATCTACGGTGCGCCATGCCGATGAAATTATAGTGCTGCACGAAGGTGCTATCAGAGAAAGAGGTACACACGACGCACTAATACAGCAGAATGGTATTTATCAAAAACTGGTAGAGATGCAGGAAGTTCGGTAAGGGCTGCTATAACATGTATTGTTGAAGGCGCAACAGTCGATTCCGATTCATCGGGACAAGGATGCTGCACAGAATTCCACCGCCGGTAAACTTTATAAAAACGCAATTAGTATTTTAGGTACTTAAATAAAACACAGCATGAGAAAATTTTATTTGGCCACCTGTTTGTTTATGGCCACACTTGTTTTACAGGCACAAAAAAAATTGGTAAGCTACGACCAGGCTTTTAAAGGTGCTGCTACAAATATCACAAAACCGTTACCCGTCATTCGTGGCTGGGCCGATGATGAGCATTATTTAGAAATGCGCAAAGATGACAGTGATGGTAAAAGTAAACTGATGAGTGTAGATGTGAAAACTGGTAAGGCTGTTGCTTATACTGCACCGGTTAAAACAACTGCTGCTCTGGTTTCAGCAGCCTCTCTGGGTTTAAAAAACGGAGAGAAAAATTTTACGGTGTCGCCCGATGGAAAAAAAGCAGCCTATACCCGCAACCATAATTTATATATAATAGATATTGAGAGTAAAAAAGAAACTGCATTAACTACAGATGGCAGCGAGGATATAAAAAATGGCTACGCCTCATGGGTGTATTACGAAGAAATATTAGGACGTGGTAGCTTTTATAAAGCATTCTGGTGGAGTAACGACAGCAAACAAATTTGCTACATGCGTTTTGATGATAGCCAGGTGCCTAAGTTTCCTATATTTTTAGCAGATGGGCAACACGGCGGTTTAGAAAACGAGCATTACCCAAAACCCGGCGATAAAAACCCCGAAGTGAAAATTGGCGTTGTTACTATTGAAACTGGTATAACCGTGTGGGCTGCGTTTAATGAAAAAGACGATCAGTATTTTGGAGAACCGGTATGGACACCCACCGGGCAGCTTTGGGTGCAATGGATGAACCGTGGCCAGGATAATTTAAAAGTATATGCTGTTAACACAATTGATGGCAGCAAAACCGTGGTATATGATGAAACCCAAAAAACATGGATTGACCTGGACGAAGCCAGTCGCTTTACCTTCTTAGATGGCGGCAAACAGTTTATACTAAAAAGCGATAAAGATGGATGGGATAATTTATACCTGCACGATGCTGCCGGTAAATTAATAAACCCAATTACCACCGGTAATTTTTGGGCTACCAGCATTGTAAAGGTTGATGAAAAAACAAAAACCATTTACTTTAGGGCACGCAAAGAAAACAGTGCACGGTTTGATTTTTATAAAATAGGTTTTAATGGCAAAGGTTTAACCCGTTTAAGTATTGGAGATTATAGCCACGATCAGATAAATCTTTCTCCCAACGCAAAATATTTTATTACTACCTACTCTAACCTTAGCACACCACCCACAATAGCACTGGCAGATGCAAAAGGAAAATTGATACGTGAAATTGGCAATGCCAAAGGCAGTGCTTTTGAAGAGTATGCTATTCCGGCTACTAAATTATTCCGTGTAAAATCAACCGATGGTTTATTTGAGCTGCCTGTAACTATTACCTATCCGGTAAATTTTGATTCTACCAAACGCTATCCGGTATTGGTAAGTATTTATGGTGGCCCCAATGCCGGCACGGTATACGATCGGTGGAAACCTGTTGGCGGTAACACCCAATGGTGGGCACAAGAAGGCGTTATACAAGTATCTTTTGATAACCGCAGCAGTGGCCATTTTGGTAAAAATGGTTTAAACTATATACACCGTCAGTTGGGTAAATATGAAATTGAAGATTATATGGACTGTGGTAATTGGCTGCGCCGCCAGGCTTTTGTAGATACTACAAAGCTGGCTATTACCGGTGGCAGTTTTGGAGGGTATATGACTTGTATGGCGTTAACCTACGGTGCAGCTGTGTTTACGCACGGCATTGCCAATGCAGCAGTAACCGATTGGCAGTTGTACGATACTCATTATACCGAACGGTTTATGGATACACCCCAAGAGAACCCGGAAGGGTATAAGAACACAGCCGTAATGACACACGCTAATAAATATAAAGGCTTATTACGCATTGTGCATGGCACCACAGACGATAATGTGCATATGCAAAACAGCATACAGTTAATTAATAAACTGCAAGAGCTGAATAAACATTTTGAGTTTATGGTATACCCTAATGAACGACACGGCATTGGTGCCAATAGCGCTAACAAAGCACAGCATAACCGCAACGAAGCATTTAGATTTTATTACAACCAGTTATTGGGTAAGCAACTGCCCGCTGTGTTTCAGCCAACAGGCGGCACAGAAAAAAGAGGTTTTTAAGGTAACCAACAGTAGTGCTGCAATGCGGCAGCCGTTGCGTCGCACACTTCAGCTGAAGTGTGCGACGCAACAATGTTTACTAGCAAACCAATGCTGGTAACAAAATAAAAAAGACCGCTGTAGAAGCGGTCTTTTTTTATAAAAGCAAGTGTAAATTATTTACTCATCATTTGCTTGGCTTCAATGCTTAAAGTAGCATGTGGCACGGCACGTAAACGGGCTTTATCAATTAACTTACCGGTTACGCGGCAAACGCCATAGGTTTTGTTTTCTATACGCATCATGGCTTTTTCCAGATGATCAATAAAAGTAATCTGGCGGCTGGCCATCTGGCTTAATTGTTCACGCTCCATACTCATGCTACCGTCTTCCATAGTCATGTAACGGGCATCGTCATTATCGCCACCCATTTCATCTTTACGGGTAATTAAGCCCTGCAAATAGGTCAGTTCCTTTTTAGCAGCGTCTAATTTTTTCTGTATAATTTCTCTGAATTCAACTAATTCTCCATCGCTGTATCTCATACTAGGTCCGGCGTATTGTTCTAATGGTTGATCTAATACTGATTTGGTAAAATCTGGCTCGTATTTACGGGTAGATTTTGTTTTAATATCCGGCATAACCACTTTAGTGGGTTTTGGCGCTACCACTGTTTTTTTAGGGATAGGTACCGGTTGCTTTGTAACAGGTTTAAAACCTGGCTTATTTGGGTTTACGGGTTTGGGCAATTCCATGGGTTTTAAGGGTTCGGGCTTTTTTGCTTCGGGCTTTACAACAGGGGCTGGTTTTGCTGCTGGTTTTGCCACTGGTTTAGGGGCAGGTTTAGCAACAGGAGCCGGTGCTGGTTTTTTTAAAGCGGGTGCTGCCGGTTTAGCAATTGGCTTTGCAATTGGTTTTGCAGCGGGCTTGGCTTTAGGCGCCGCTTTTTTAGCAGGCGCTGCCTTTTTTACCACTGCTTTTTTAGCAGGTGCAGCAGGCTTTTTTACTGCTGCTTTTTTGGCGGCGGGCTTAGCTGGCGCTTTTTTTGCGGGCTTGGCTGCTTTTTTCTTTACTGCCATACAGTTATACGTTTTTAGTAACTAACACTTTCAGCGGAATGTCGTTTACTTCAATTTCAGTGCCATCGCTGATTTGGGGCACTAATTCTATTTTGTCTGCCAAAATTTCGGCGCAAATATAAGATTTATACTTGTTTAATGAATTGCTCAATTCTTCGGTGCTGGTAAGTTGTACTAAAATACGGTCGGTTAATTCAAAACCATTGTCTTTTCGTATTTTTTGGATGCGGTTCACCAGTTCCCGGGCATTTCCTTCATCTAACAAATCGGGGGTAATAGTAACATCTAAAGCAACCGTTAAGCGGTCTTTTCCTGCCACCATCCAGCCCGGTATATCCTCGCTGCCAATTTCTGTTTCGGCAAGTTGTAATATTACGGGTTCGCTGTCAATTAACAAAGTATAATTTCCCTCATTTTCAAGGCGGGCAATATCTTCTTGGGTAAAGCGGGTTAGGGCATCTGCAACGGCTTTCATTTTTGGCCCAAGCTTTTTGCCCAGGGCCACGTAATTGGGTTTAATTTTTTTGCTGATGAAGCTATTATCTCTATTCAGGTAATCAATTTCTTTTACATTAACCTCTGCTTTTAGCAGGTCTTCTACTTTTTGCAACTGTGCCTTCATTACCGGGTCTGCTACGGGTATCAGTACTTTTTGCAAAGGCTGGCGTACTTTAATATTTACTTTTTTGCGTAATGATAGTACCAGTGATGAGGCATCTTGTGCCATTTGCATTCTTTCTTCCAACAGCTTATCAATAACAGCTTCATTACTTACCGGGTAGTTGGCATGGTGTACAGTGCTTACCGAAAAGCGCTTAGTAGTGGCATTCAAATTTCTGAATAGGGCATCGCTAAAGAACGGAGAGATTGGTGCCATTAACCGCACAATGGTTTCTAAACATTCGTACAAAGTTTGGTAGGCGGCAATTTTATCTTTTTCATACTCGCCTTTCCAAAAACGGCGGCGGCACAAACGCACATACCAGTTACTTAGGTACCCATCTGTAAAATCTTCAATTAAACGGCCGGCCAGCGTTGGCTCATAATCGTCAAAAGCAGCCGTGGCTTTTTTAACCAGTGTGTTTAAAGAAGAAAGAATCCAGCGGTCAATTTCTGGCCGTTCTTCCAGTGGTATATAAGCTTCTTTAAAAGCAAAGCCATCAACATTGGCGTATAAAGCAAAAAACTGGTAGGTGTTATATAGTGTACCAAAAAATTTGCGTTGCACTTCTTTTATTCCCTCCAGATCAAATTTTAAATTATCCCACGGAGAAGCATTGGTAATTAAATACCAGCGGGTGGCATCGGCGCCATAGGTTTCAATAGTTTTAAAAGGGTCTACCACATTGCCCAGGCGCTTGCTCATTTTATTGCCGTTTTTATCCAATACCAATCCGTTAGATACTACGGTTTGGTAGGCCACGCTATCATACACTAAAGAAGCAATGGCGTGCAGGGTATAAAACCAGCCACGGGTTTGGTCAACCCCTTCTGCTATAAAACTGGCAGGGTATAATTCATCAAAACTATTAATGCCTGCAGGTAATTTAAAGGGGTATTTATCGCCTGCTTTTATTTTGTCATAATCCAAACCCCATTGTGCATACGGCATGGCGCCGCTGTCAAACCAAACATCAATTAAATCGGGTACCCGTTTCATGGGCTGGCCAGCGTTGCTTACCAAAACAATATCATCTACATAAGGTTTGTGCAGGTCCAGTATTCCTTCGTGCAGGTAATGTTTGTTAACATCACCTCCCAGTACTTCATTTGCCTTTCTTATTTCCGTATTTAATTCTTCAATGGTACCAACGCATTTTTCTTCGTTACCATCTGCTGTTTTCCAAATGGGTAGTGGCGTTCCCCAAAAGCGGCTGCGGCTCAGGTTCCAATCCACCATATTTTCTAACCAGTTGCCAAAGCGGCCTTCGCCAGTGCTTTTGGGTTTCCAGTTAATGGTGTTGTTTAGCTGCACCATTTTATCTTTAATAGCCGTGGTTTTAATAAACCAGGCATCTAATGGATAATATAAAATGGGTTTATCAGTTCTCCAGCAATGGGGGTAATTGTGCTCGTACTTTTCAATTTTAAAAGCACGGTTTTCTTTTTTCAGCTTCACGCAAATGTCTACGTTCACATCTGCGTAGTTTGTATCGTCTTTATAATTTTTTACATAGCGATTACTAAACTCACCTAAGCCATCTACAAACTTACCCTGCCGATCTACCATGGTTAAAATACCAATGCCATATTTTTTTCCTACACGGTAATCATCGGCACCAAAAGCCGGTGCGGTATGTACTATGCCCGTGCCATCTTCTGTAGTTACAAAATCTGCCACCAGCATCCGAAAAGGATTGCCGTCAATTTTTTCTACACTATTTGCCTCATAAGGCAGCAATTGTTCGTAGCGGCATTCTTCAATAGCACTGCCTTTAAACTGACTGATGATTTGCCAGGGAATTAATTTATCACCTTCTTTATAAGCTGCAAAATCTCCTTTCTCTGTTTCTGCTTTAAAATATTTACTTAGTAATGCTTTTGCCAGCACCACGTTAACCAATAGCCCGGTATAAGGGTTATATGTTTTCACTAATACATAGTCAATGTTTGCCCCAACGGTTAAGCCAAGGTTCGATGGCAGTGTCCATGGTGTGGTGGTCCATGCTAAAAAGTAAACGTCATCACTACCGGCAGCATCAAACAGAAAATTGCTTTTGGCATCTTTTACTGCTTTAAACATTACTACAGCACTGGTATCTTTTACGGTTTTGTAAGTGCCGGGCTGGTTCAGCTCATGAGAGCTGAGGCCCGTGCCCGCAGCGGGTGAATAGGGTTGTATGCTTACACTTTCATACAGCAATCCTTTTTTATACAATTGTTGCAGCAGCCACCAAAGGGTTTCTATATAGCTGTTTTCAAAAGTTATGTAGGGATCGTTCAAATCAACCCAATACCCCATTTTACGGGTAATATCATCCCACTTATCTTTAAATCGCAATACGGCCTCGCGGCATTTTTGATTGTATTCTTCTACCGTAATTTTTTTGCCAATATCTTCTTTGGTAATGCCCAGTTCTTTTTCCACGCCCAGTTCAATAGGCAGGCCATGTGTATCCCAACCGCCTTTGCGTTTTACCTGATACCCTTGCATGGTTTTATAGCGGCATACCAAATCTTTTAAGGTTCTTGATATAACATGGTGTATACCCGGCATACCATTGGCACTTGGGGGCCCTTCATAAAACACAAAAGGTTTTGCACCCTGGCGCAGACTAATACTTTTTTCAAAGCTTTGTTCTGCATCCCAGGCAGCTAATATTTCCTGCTCAAAGGCAGGCAGGTTCATACCCGAAAATTCTTTGTAAGTAGCACTCATAAACGTATTGCCTTGCTGATAGTTACCGGCTGCTATGGGTTACTGTGGCACAAGTGTGCGACGCAAGAAAAGCTGCAGTGCTTACTGCTGCCGGCATCCTAAAAAATAAAATACCAGCTATTGTTTTTCATGGCATCATCGTTGCGTCGCAAGCACTTCAACGGCAAACCATTAAAAGCAGTTTACCGTATAACCCATACCAGCCTTATTTTAGGTGGGCAAAGGTACGGGAAAACAACGGCGAAACACTCGTTAGATTGCGGCTTTTCGGGCAAGGCCGTCTCTGCCTTAAATTGTACATTTGCTAACTGCTATGAGACAAAGGCTGCACCTTATTTTATTCTTACTCACTTTAGTTTGCGTGGCAAACCTGCAGGCGGCTGTATTTACTGTTATTTCTGATGCAGACCGTGGCCCGGGCACTTTAAGAGATGCGCTGGAACAAGCTGCAGCCAATGGCATCGGCGAAACAGATTATATACATTTTAATGTTACCCGTAGCCGCGATTACTTTATACGTATTGCCACCAACAACCCTTTGCCGCTATTAAGTTCTAATCTGGTTATAGATGGCACCACGCAGCCCTCGGGCAGGCTGGGCCAATCAAACGCTAGGTTTATGGTGGGTTATGAAGCCACGTATGATAATGATACCGACCCTTTGGTGTTGTTTAAATTGCAAGGAATTAACAATGTGTCTATTTATGGGTTGCATTTAAAAGCCAATTGCATTAACCGCAATACCGGGCTGCAGCCAGCAAAAATGTATGCCGTGCAGGTGCAGGCCAGCAGTAATATTATAGTGGGCGATATTGATAAAGGCAATGTGCTTACCGGATGGAGCCATGCGATTATTGATGACCAGGATGACCGCTTTGGCCGCAGTGGACAGATTACTATTAAAAGCAACTGGTTTGGGGTGGATAATGATGGAGTGAGCACTGTTTATGATGGCCGCAATGGCGGACCAACCGTAAACCGTTTTGGTTTTTATACACCCCTCAACTCAAGCATTACTATTGGCGGTGCTAGCCCGGCAGAAGGGAATGTTTTCAACAGTTCGGCCACCGATATTTTTATACAGGGCATTTTTATACCTGCTCCCAGCGATCATAAAGTAACCATACAGCATAACAAGTTTGGCCTGGATATTAACGATGGATTGATAGACCAGGCTGCTGTGTCTGCAATATCGGTACGCCGCATGAATTTGTTTTTAAATAATGCTGAGCAACCCAGCCCTTATATTGCTGATAATGTAATTGCCGGAAAGTCGAAACTGGTGGGCATACAAATAGATTCTGTTGATACTTACTTTTTGTTAGAGCGCAATGTGCTGGGCGGAGAAAGCAACGGAGAACCTTACCGCGATGCTTTTTATGGAACCGGTATTTTAGTAAGCAACAGTTTGTATGGTTTAATTGGTGGGCCAACTGTTAATGAAGGCAATACCATTCGCTATTGGAGAAACGGTGCTGTTATTTGCAATACTACCAGCAGCATAGCTATAAAAAATAACACCACTTACTGCAATAGAAAAAGAGCTATTGAGTTAAGAAATTTCGCTACTCTCAACCCGCCGCTATGGCGTGCACAGCCCTTTGTAACCATTAACCGCATTAGCCAGGCATTTAGAATAGTCGCTGGCACAGCAGTGCCAAACAGTACTATTGATTTGTATTATGATGATGATTGTGTGGGCTGCGAAGGGAAAACTTATTTTACTACCGTAACCAGTGATGCTGCTGGGAACTGGCAATATGGGGGCAATATAGATACGGATCACATTGTGGCTATTTGTACCGACCGGCCAGGTGGTGCGGGTGCCAGTTCAGAATATTCGAGACCAGAAGCAGATATTGCACGTGTGGTTGTACAAGGCAGTTCATGCAATCGCCCCACGGGAAGCATTTGTGGGTTACAAATAAAAAGCGGTACGCAGTGGCGCTGGGAAAATGAAGCGGGTGTAACCAT
>REAR01000235.1 GCA_004295245.1 Sphingobacteriales bacterium
TGGGCTTCGATGCGCCGAAAAATAATGGGGTGATTCCAAGCAGGATTTGCCCCCGCAATGAGCAGACAATCAGCCAGTTCGATATCGTCATAACTACATGGCACGGCATCTTCGCCCAGTGCCATTTTGTAGGCCACCACCGCACTCGACATACACAGGCGCGAGTTGGTGTCTAAATTATTGCTGCCAATAAACCCTTTCATGAGCTTATTGAGCAGGTAATATTCTTCGGTAAGGCATTGGCCCGACGCATAAAAAGCCACTGATTCGGGGCCGTATTTTTCAATAAAAGTTTTGAAAACTGCCGCCGCGCGGTCGAGGGCGGTGTCCCACGAAACCCGCTGCAAAGGCGCATTGCGGTGCCAACGCATTTGGGGGTAAAGCAATCGGTCAGATTGGTCATTGACGGTGTAATGCAAGTTCAAACCCTTAGAACACAACATTCCCTGGCTCGATGGGTGGTCGGGGTCGCCTTCCACGCTTATTTTGCCGTCTAATTGCTTTTTGACCACAATTCCGCAGCCTACTCCGCAGTAACAGCAAGTGGTTTTGTGGGTTTTGGTTGTTTGCATTTTGTTTTTTATTCCTTTATTTTTGTTTGCAAATAAAATACCTCATTATGTCAGTCCTCGAACTTAAAAATGAACTTCATCGCTTGGTAGTAAATACTGAAGATGAAAACATATTAGAAAGAGTAAGAGTCTATTTCTCTTCGCTTTCTGATGGTTCTGATTGGTGGGAAACACTTTCACCAAATCAAAAGACAGTTCTCGAAACGGGTCTTGACCAATTAGATAGTGGTCAAAAAGTAAATCATCATGCCGTTCGTGAAAAAGTAAATCAGTTACTCAAAGATGGATAATGTTTTTGAAATCGTTTGGTCTGAATTAGCCAAAGATACTTATATCGAAATTCTCAAAAAATTTAGAATCCCTACGCCATTTTCAATCCTTCCGTTACTGCTTCTTTTGGTATTTCTTTCTTAAACTTCGTCAAAGCAACAATCAAACCGACACAAACGGCCGCCAGACCAATGTACTGAAAGGCTTGAGTGTAAGTAATACTATCGGATTTAAACAAAAAGCCCATCAACATTCCACCAATATTGCCACCTGCACCTACAATTCCAGCTACAAAACCTACATTTTTGGCGTTGATAAATGGTGTAATGGCGTAAGTCGCACCGTTGGCCATTTTGAGAAAGAGGGCAAACGACAACATTGCAACGATGGCGTACGAAATCGTTAACGTATTGGCAAAAAAGTATAAACCGATGCCTTCAAATGCCAGAAACCCTGCCAATAACCAAGCCTTACCGCTGATGCCGTAACGTGAGCCGATTTTGTCGGCAAAAATACCACCCAAAGCACGGGCAAAAATATTCATGAAACCAAACAAACCCGCCAGCAAACCCGCCATTTTTTGGTCAAAATGAAAGG
>REAR01000057.1 GCA_004295245.1 Sphingobacteriales bacterium
AACAAAACAAAAGGTAATAACAGTGGGTGGATAGTGATTACAATGGGCTGGGGGATGGCTGTTTTTACCGGTGTGTACGCATCTTTACACTTGGGTGGTAAGGGCCATTTAAATCCTGCTGTTACCATTGCTATGGCTTACCTGGGTAATATTCCCTGGGAGGATGTGGGTGTTTTTATTTCGGCGCAATTTGCCGGTGCTATAACAGGTGCCCTATTAGTTTGGTTAGCGTATCGCCAACATTTTGCTGTTACTGTTAATGCAGCTGATAAGTTGGCAGTTTTTTGCAATGCACCCGCTATAAGAAGCACTCCTAATAATTTAATAACAGAAATCATTGGCACATTTGTTTTGGTGCTGGGTGCTTTATTAATGTCTCCGGCAGAAGTAAAGCTGGGTGCATTAGATGCGTTGCCGGTAGGTTTTTTAGTATTGGCCATAGGTTTATCACTGGGTGGGCCTACGGGTTATGCCATTAACCCTGCAAGAGATTTGGGGCCGCGTATTGCGCATTTTATTTTACCAATACCCGGTAAAAGAGATAGCGATTGGAGTTACGCATGGATACCCGTTCTGGGTCCGGTACTGGGTGGTTTATTAGCTGCTGTAATTTTTAATCTGTTGTAAGTATGAAAAAATATTTTGTATTGTTTGCAGTAATAGCCGTTGGGTATACTGTTACGGCACAAACACCCGAAGAAAAATTAAAAGAGTTGGGCGTTGTATTGCCGACTGCATCAAAACCTATTGCTAATTATGTAAATGCAGTACGTACAGGTAACTTAATTTTTTTAGCAGGCAAGGGCCCTAAACGTGCAGATGGTACTGATGTAACCGGTAAAGTAGGTAAAGACCTGACAATTGAACAGGGATATGAAGCGGCAAAGCTGGTTGCTATAAATCAACTGGCAGTGCTAAAAGCGGCATTAGGAGACTTAAAAAAAGTAAAGCGTATTGTAAAAGTATTGGGTATGGTGAATTGCGAAAGCAGTTTTACAGAACAACCTAAAGTGATTAATGGCTTTTCTGATTTTATGGTAGCTGTGTTTGGAGAAAAAGGTAAACATGCCCGCAGTGCTGTAGGCATGCATGCATTACCAAATAATATTGCGGTAGAAATAGAATTAATTGTAGAAGTAGAAGATTGAAATAAAATGGGATAAAAGAAAAAGAGCGGCTTAGCCGCTCTTTTTCTTTTATCGTCATATAATTAATACAAGCAGCCAGATTGCCGCCCAAACAATTAAACCAATCCAGGCCCATTTAACACGCTTTTTCTTTTTCTCGTCATTAATAAGATAGGCAATAAGAACACCTATTAAACCTACAAATAAACCCAATAAAAAACCACCTACATGAAAGCCATCTGTGCCAGCGGCGGGTTTATAATATTTCAACAGTTTTTTATTATTTACAGTGCCATCCTCGTTAATGCTGGCTCGTAATTGCTTTTGCGCCTTTTTAAACATCAGCTTATTGGCTACAGACATTTTTTCTCCGGTTAATTGCTGTAGTTCATTTACGTTAATCTCTGATAAATCTAAAAGAGAAATGGTAAGCCCGGTTTTGCCAATGGGTACTTTAATAGCTGCCGCATAAACTGGCTTTGGTGAAGGGGTGCTTACTTCTGACGCTGCAAATGAAATTGTAATACAGCAAATGGCTGCAATGAGTAAGAGGTGTTTTCTCATGGTTTAAGCTTTTGTTGGTGAGGAATGTTTTTAGTTCTAACTATTGAAAGTACAAATTGTTTACTTACGTTGTTGGGTATTTTTAAATAATAAATAAGGCTTTATGTATAGCCCCTATTTGTGTAAAAGTTAAACTGAGCGTAGCAACGATGTTGCTATGATCCCGAACGTTCGGGGCAGTGGCTGGTAAACTATATTGTATTTAACCCCTGCACAATAATGCTGCAGGCTTTTTTTATTTCAGCTTCTGTAATAATTAACGGCGGAGCAATGCGCAGGCAATGGGGTGCAAATAAAAACCAGTCGGTAAATACCCCTTGCTCAAGACAATAGTCAATTAATTTTTTTGTAGTGTCAAAGCTGTCCAGCTCAACAGCCATCCATAGCCCAAAAGAGTGAATGGCTTTTATGGCGGGATGCTGCAATTGTTTTTTAAAAATCAGCTCTTTCTGGGCAACTGTTTCTATATGCTTTTCTGCCAGCAATGCATTGAGCCCGGCCATGCCGGCTGCGCAGCTAACAGGATGGCCGCCAAAAGTGGTAATATGTCCTAAAATAGGGTTGTTTGTAAAAGCATCCATCAATTGTTTTGATGCAATAAAAGCACCCAATGGCATACCGGCACCCAGTGCCTTACCCAGTAAGAGTATATCGGGTACTATATTAAAATGCTCAAAAGCCCATAGCTTACCGGTACGGCCAAAGGCGGCTTGTATTTCATCTAATATAAGTAGTGTGCCATATTCATTACACTTGTTACGCAAAGCCTGCATCCATTGCATAGAGGGGGCTTTTACCCCACTTTCTGCTTGTATGGTTTCTACTATTACGCAGGCTGTTTTATGACTGATTTGCTGCAACGATTCAAGAGCATTATACTCCAGGTGTAATACATCAGGCAGTAAGGGGCGGAAGGCATTTCGCCAATACTCATCGCCCATAACACTGAGTGCCCCTTGTGTAGAGCCATGGTACGAATTTTTAAATGCAATTATTTGTGTACGATTAGTAACCCGCTTGGCCAGTTTCATAGCACCTTCTGTTGCCTCTGTGCCAGAATTGGTAAAGTAAACACTATTAAGAGAATTGGGTAACAGTTCTGCTAAACGTTTGGCATAGTGTACTTGTGGTGTTTGCACCAGCTCTCCGTAAACCATAATATGCAGGTACTGATTGGCCTGTTGCTGTATTGCGCTTACTACAGCTGGGTGGCAATGCCCGATATTACAAACACTAATGCCACCAATCAAGTCTAAATATGCGCTGCCGTTTTTTTCATAGAGATACATGCCTGCGGCTTTTTCAATTTCTATAGCCAGCGGTGCTGTTGATGTTTGGGCAATATGCTGTAAAAAAAGTTGGCGCATGTTCATTTGCCAAAAATACAAATACCGTTGGGTTATATTAATAGAGAAACAGGATATTTGTAATTCATTAAAAAAGTAACCATGCCTGTAATATTACCAGTAGAAGGAGTACATCCACAATTTGGAGAAGATTGTTTTATTGCCCCAAATGCTACCATTGTGGGCGATGTGGTAACCGGCAATCAATGCAGCATCTGGTTCAATGCCGTGGTGCGAGGAGATGTTAACAGCATTCGCTTGGGTAATAAAGTAAATGTGCAGGATGGAGCCGTTATACATGCCACTTACAAAAAAACAAAAGCAATTATTGGTAATAATGTATCTATTGGGCACAATGCTATTGTGCATGGCTGCACCCTGCACGACAATGTATTAATTGGTATGGGCTCTATTGTAATGGATAATGCAATAGTGCATAGTAATACTATTATTGCCGCCGGTGCTGTGGTTTTAGAAGGAACGATTTGTGAAGCCGGAAGTATTTATGCCGGAGTGCCTGCCAAAAAAGTAAAAGATATTTCTAAAGATCTTATCAGCGGAGAAATTAACCGCATTGCTGATAATTATATTAAATACTCCGGCTGGTTTAAAGACGCATCAGCCCAAGCATCTTAAAACCAACAGCTATTTTAGGGCTTGCCTGTCGATGAAATTTGTACGTTCATCGAAAGCTACAGACCAGTGCTTGCGCGGGGCATATAATATTTGTAGTTTTAATACGTTGATATTACAAATCATTGTATCCGATGAAAGCACGTACACTCTTCTCTCTTTTCTTATCCCTTTTCATGCTGTGCATGCTTTCCTCCTGTAGCGTTTGGAACAAACTTTTTCCACCAAAAAGTGGTTGCCCAAGCAATGGTAAAAATGTGGGTGCAGAGCGGTTATTAAGTGGCGAAAAAGTACCTAAGGCAAAAAAATTCAAAGCGTAGAGAATCATCCTGTGTAACAGCGGGGTATTTTATAAATTTAAATCCGTCCCTTTATGAGCCTTACATTACGTACCGATTTTGGTTGTACCGAAGCCGTTATAGATGACGATTGCGGTCAGAAAAGATTTTATGAAGTGGCTGATATTTTATGCGATGAGCTGAATATCAAATTTGTAAATAAGTTGGATGATTTTGACTCGCTGGTATGGGAGTTTAATTACAAAGGCCACACCCTAACCCTGCATTACAATATTTATACAGGCATTTCTATTTACCCGCGTAAATTCAGAGAGGCTGTTCGTAAAGAAAACGATGCGGTGGTAGAAGTAGCCCGCTATTTAGAAACAAAATTATTAGTAAATACCGCTAAAAGATATCTATCATAGTTTCAGTTGGTCGTATCCTTTATGTTAGTTTCCCCGGCATTTTTGCCGGGGTTTTTATTTTGCAGAAGTATTGGTTTATTACAGACATTTGAATGTTTATTAAGCATCGTTGCGTCGCACTCTTGTGCTTTTAGATATGTGGGCAGCAAGTGCAATGCAATGATTACATACTGTTTTTTTTTAGTAGCGCCTCATAAATACAATGCAATTTTGCAGTAACTATTTAAACTTTTTTATTTTTATGAAGTTTACCGTTTTATGCGCCATACTAAGCACCTGTATTCTTTTCTCCTGTAAAGAAGAAAAAAAGAAAGCTGTAGCCACCTCAGAACCTATAACTATAGCAGAGTCTGTAACACAATTATACATAGATAGCAGCCGCATTGAAAGCTTTATTGTTGCAAACAAGCTTACAGACTCTATGGCCAACCGGCTGCGGCAGTTTTATACTGGCAGAGGCTATCAATATGCGTGGTTTAATAATGATGGGTTGGCTGAATATACCGATGCGTTCTATAATATGTATGTTGATTATGCTGCCTATGCTGGAGATAGTGCTGCTGTATATAAAATGCTTCCGGCTATTTATGATAGCGTGGTTACTGCCATGGCATTTAATGCAAAGGATACTATCACCAGCACTGCAGAACTCTTACTTACGCTTCAGTTTTTTAGGTATGCCCGCCGGGCTTATGCAGGTAACCCGCAGTTAGATGCCAAAGAATTGGAATGGTTTATACCTCGTAAAAAACTAAACCTTCCTGTATTGTTAGATAGTATGCTGGCTGCAAAAGAAAAAGATATATCGGCTTATGAGCCCGTTAACAGGCAATACCATTTATTAAAAGAATACCTGATAAAATATTACGCTATTGAAAAACGGGGTGGTTGGAGCCCGATAGTTATTGCTACCAAAAAAATTGAAGTAGGCGATACCGCATCGGGAATTGCACTAGTAAAACAACGCCTTTTTTTAACCGGAGATTTAGCGGCAGTTGATACCAGTAATGAGTTTAATGCAGCTTTAATGCTAGCTATAAAAAATTTCCAGCACCGGTATGGTTTTAATGAAGATGGAAAACTGAGCAACAGCCTGCTAGCAGAAATGAACCGGCCAATAACAGAACGTATACAGCAACTATTAATTAATATGGAGCGCATTCGCTGGGTGCCTGCTACGCCCACTACTGACTACCTGCTGGTAAATATTCCAGAATTTAAACTGCATGTATATGAAAAAGGACAGTATGCTTTTAATATGAATGTGGTAGTTGGTACAGCAGCTAACAGCACCGTTATTTTTAATGGCAACTTAAAGCATGTTGTTTTTAGCCCTTACTGGAATGTGCCACCCGGCATTTTAAAAAACGAAGTATTGCCTGCCATTAAACGCAACTCCAATTATCTGGCAAAGCATAATATGGAGTGGAATGGTGGTGCGGTACGGCAAATGCCCGGGCCTAAAAATTCATTGGGTCTTGTAAAATTTTTATTTCCCAATACTTATAATATTTATTTACACGATAGCCCTGCAAAAAGTCTGTTTGAAGAAAGTAAAAGGGCTTTCAGCCACGGGTGCATACGGGTGGCAGCGCCTAAAAAGTTAGCCGGCTTTTTATTAAAGCCTTATCCAGAGTGGACCGATGAAAAAATTACAGCAGCCATGAACAAAGGCAAAGAACAGTATGTTGGCTTACAAAAAACAGTGCCTGTGTTTATAGGTTATTTTACTGCATGGGTTGACAGAGATGGCAAACTTAATTTTAGAAATGATATATATGGGCACGATAAAAGAATGGCGCAGCGTTTATTTAGTGCAGCCAAATAATAACTGATTTATTGCTGCCACATGTACTGCCGATGAACTGAGCGTAGCAAGGATGCTGCTATAGAAAATTAATGCCGGTTTATTAAAATGCCAAACGGAAACTAAAGAAAGCTCCAAAGCGCTTATTGCGTTCTGCAGGCAGGGGGCGTGGAGCGAGGCGCCATATAAAATCCATACGAAACACTTTGAAGATATTGTCTACGCCGGTACCAACTTCCATATACGTTTTGCCGTCAAGCGATTGAAATTTATAATCTGGCGAAGTATTGAATTGTTTATTGCTTTCGCTTAAGCTGCCCCATAAACCTTTAAGCGTCCAAAACTGCCTGAATTTTAATTTACGGGTAAGGGGAATAAAACGGAAGAGGCCGTTGCCTATATTATGCTCCAGGTTAAATCCGGCATAGCGGTCGTGCAAATACTCCCACCGGTTCATTAAATTATAGGCGTATTTATTGTAATAATAAATTTCATTGCCAGGCGCCACATCCAGCATCATAAAAGGTAAGGTGCCGGTAGTTTTACCTGCAAAAACATTATAGTATAAGCTACCATAGGGGGCTATTTTTAAGTAGTCAGATACATTAGCAAATAGCTTGTAATAATTATAGTTGCTTTTAAAAATTCCCTTTGTGCCTTTTGTAATGCGCAGCTCTGCAATTGGAAACTCGCTGCCCAAACTATACCTATAAAAAGTATTTTCAAGAAATTTTTCGTTGTAAGCAAAACGCAGGCGCAAAGTGGTTTCAAAGGTGTTTAAAGTGTTACTGGCGGTATAAATATCTTTAGGCGGCAGGTTCATTAACGGATTATATTTAAACTGTGTGCCTGTAAGTTTTACAGATAAACCGGGTGTCCATTCTTTAAATAAAGAAACAGTGGCTTCTTCTGTAAATAAAAATTTAATGGGTACGTTTTTTTTTCGGATAGCCAATGCAAAAATATTATCCTGGCTTACTTCGTCCATGTAATGTTGGCCATAATCCATATCTTTTGAATACTTGGCAAAAATATAGCTCCGTGGGTTTTTGTTAAAGAGATACATGCCATCTACCTGGTATTTAAATTTTTGGTCTTTAAAACCATAGGCAAGGTAGCCATGTAAAATAAGGTTCTTATTAAAATGCCGGTTGGTGCCTAAATCCCAACGTAAGCGTAGCCCCTCTACCACATTACTAAAAATCCAATTTTGCCAAGGCCCTATTTCATAATTGCCTACTGGCAAGTACCCCGTTCCTATAAAATTAATCATGCGGGTATACTTTTTAAATAGGGGCATCTTTTGCAGTGTATCAATCATTAAGTACACTGCTTTTTCGTTTTTATTCAGGTCTTCATGGCGCTGGTTTTTCCAAAATTCATCGGCCAATTCGCTGGCGCCATTAGTTATTATAATTTCATTCAATACTTTATTTTGCTTAACAGAATCGGCAATAAAGGATTGGTTAACCACCACATCTTTATAGGTGGTGGTTTTTCTGCCAATAACACCAAAACGTGTTTTTCCAATAGGGGCAATATCTACTACAAATTTGTCTTTGGTTAAAAACCAGGTAGAGTCATCAATAAGCCGGTATTCTTGTATCATACTCAGCTTTTCAACAAAGTTAATATTCGCTTCTTTGCTTAAGAACAGGTTCATTTTTTGTACAGCCCAGGTAGTATCGTGCACCCAGCAATCGCCTTCAAATGTATTTTCTCCTTTGCGCTTGGGCTGAAAAGTCATATGAATAAGGCGGCGGTTATTTACAAACTGCGAGTCAAGAACTTTGTAGTTGTAATACGCATCACCATTATCGCTCAACGGGCTTACAAACTGTTTATCAAACACCGGTATAAAGTTGGCATAAACATTTACGTTTTGATCGGTGCCGCCTAAAAGTTTGCTGGCACTTTCATTGTTTACACCTTGTGTTTTGCTTCCTTTAATTATTTCCTTGGTACGGTAAGGGCTTTTCTGATAAAAGTAATCAGAGATGGTCTCTGTTAAAAAAACAGGTAAGAAGGGGGCTGCTTCAGTGCTATCCACATTATCCAGTATAAAACCAAAAGGCTTTAATAAGCCCATTTGTTTCATTTTGTCTTTATTAATGCGGTTCAAATCCAACTCCAGCTTATTGTAAAGCTCATAAGCAAAATTGTCAAACCGGTAGCGGTCGTTAAACTTCTTACGTTTTACAATTCGTTTCCACATTAAAAGCCCACGGTCAATTTTTTTGCGCACTATAGCTTCACTGGTTAGTTTACCCCGGTCCAGGCCTATTACTATTTCTATTTCATTGCCAACGGCTCGTTTTAAAAAATCGCCACCAATAAATACTTTATAATCTTTATAGCCAACATAACTCACCAGCAGCGTATCTCCAGGCCAATCAGAAAATCTGAAAATGAAATTACCGGCAGAGTCGCTAAGCTTGCCTCCAGAAGATTTTATGAATTGTATGGATGCAAAAGGGATTCTTTCGTCACTCAGGGCGTCTTTTATATAACCTTTTACAACCTTGGTTTGCGCTGTGCAGAGCTGTGCCAGAAGTAAAAAAGATACAATCAATAAAGTTCCTAACGGTTGTTGTTTCAAGCGAGTAAGCATACCGGTTCAAAAGTACTATTTAACGGTTACCCAAATTGCTAAAGTATTTTTAATACGATATTTTATGGGCAAAAGGTTTGCTGGAATGATAAAATATTCGTTACTTTGTGTTTCAAAGTGCTTTTATGACTGAGCATCAACAAAGCCTCGAAGCTTTACAGGATATTAAAAAAATGATGGAGCGCAGCAGCCGTTTCATTAGTTTAAGCGGCCTTAGCGGTGTTGGCGCCGGTGTTTGTGCACTGGTTGGTGCATGGGTGGCCAGCAACACATTAAAAGCATACAATGCTTTATACCCGCCCAATCAAAGTACCCCGCGTAAAATTTATCATTGGGGCACAGAAAAAATTGTATTTGATTTAATTCAGATTGCCTTCTTTGTATTAATAGCCGCCATTGCCATTGCGTTTTTATTTACTTGGTTAAAAAGTAAAAAAACAGGCATGCCTGTTTGGGGTAGCGCAGCCCGTCGTTTGTTATGGAACACCCTATTGCCTCTTTTGGTAGGTAGTTTTTGCATTCTTAGAATGTTGCAATTTGGTTATTACGATCTGGTGGCCCCCAGCTCCTTATTATTTTATGGGCTGGCATTGGTAAACGCCAGTAAGTACACGCTGGGGGAAGTGCGTTATCTTGGCTACGGACAATTAATATTAGGCATCATCAACCTATGGATGCCGGGAGAAGGTTTGTTGTTTTGGGCAATGGGCTTTGGCATACTGCACATTATTTATGGCGCCTTAATGTGGTGGAAGTATGAAAGAAAAGAAGTAGTATGATACCAGCTGCAGTAAACGCTTCAGCATCGTTGCGTCGCACACTGCAACAGGGCTAATATACTCAGCAAAAAGAAATTTTATAATAACAGGTGCCATCAGGTTTATGAAGAATCCGATAGAAAATTTAAATAAAACATTCGACAGCCGCATCCGCCTGGGCATCATGAGTGCTTTAATGGTAAATACGGAGGTAAACTTTAATGAGCTGAAAGAATTGATAGGCGTAACCGATGGCAACCTGGCATCACACATAAAAACATTAGAAGAAAGCGGGTTTATTAAAGTGCAAAAAGGTTTTATAGGCAGAAAAACAAATACCACCTACTCTGTTACCAAAGCTGGTGAAAAAGCTTTCAAACAACACCTGGATGCACTGGAACAAATGATAAAAGCGATAAGCTGATTTTTTTTATCTAATTACTTTGAAATGCAAAGCACTTTTTTAAATTCTATTTATCAGTTAATGGTTAAAGCCCGTAGCAAAGTGCTGGTTTATTTAACGCATCGCATGGCACTGCCAATACTACGGCTTATCCGTAAGCCAGAAGCTTTTCCTTATACCCGGCAGCAGTTGCAGGCCCTGCCGCTACCAACACTGGGTAAGGCATTGGCAACAATGTTAGAAGAAAATGAATTTGAATTACTGACACATTACGCCAAGCATGATATGAAACATATTTTATTGGGTTACCCAACCACAGATAAAGGTGAAGTGTGCTTGCAGGCTTTTATGTGCGGCAATGGCCATCTTTCATTTCCGGTAATCAGCACTTTATTGTTTGGCTTTTTAACCATGCCAGAATATTGGAAGGCTTTTTACAAAGCATGGCAACGCGGTAAAGCCGCCAATAAAATAAGCCATTGGAACTGGGTGGCAATAGTAAACCAGCCCACTACATTGCTACAACAACAAATATTTAATACCCCAACCACTAACTATGCCAACACTAACTAAAAAAACATGGCTCCTATTTTTTGTAACAGGCGCCATCTTGTTTAATCTGTTCTTCTGGCAACAAAAGATGGCGCTCAATGCGTTGCTTTTCGATGTTTTTTTATCAGGCCTATTAGGGTACTTATACCCAGCCTCTTTTAAAAAGCCACAAGTAGTGTTCGTGCTTCTGCTACACCTTGTTACAGCAGTGGCATTACTGTGGCACAATACCACGCTCTCAAAAATTGCCTTTATTACCAGCTTCTGCCTATTGGTTGGTTTTATACAATATGAAGTACGTGCAGCAATATTTGCAGTGAGTGGTATGGCGGCTAATATTTTCTTAACAGTAGCAGGCCTGTCAGAAAAAATGCGATGGGGTAAAGAAGGTGTTACATCCAAAAAAAGAAGGGGGCGTATAGGCTTTGTGGTATTACCCCTTTTTATTATTGTTGTGTTCTTTGCAATCTACCGGGCATCAAATGCGGTATTTGCCAGTTTTACTAATGAGGCCTTTAAACACTTTACGCATTTTTTTGAAAATTTCTTTACCCATTTTTCTTTTGGCCGCATCTTGTTTACGTTACTTGGGTTTTATATAACCGCAGCCATCCTTTTAAAATCTCGCAGCAGGGCTATAGAAAACCTTGAAGTTAAATATGCCAACGATTTGTTGCGTCACAGCAGTAAAGGGGCACGCAGTGCCAGAAATATTTTTTATCATTTTTCTGTTGCCATTACTGGCAAATTGGCAAAAGGAATGCTGGCACTTAAAAACGAGCATACCATTGCAACCATAAGCCTGGTTTTATTAAACCTCTTATTGCTAATTGTAAACGGTATTGATGTATATTATTTATGGTTCAACTTCAACTATTCTCCCAATACCAATCTCTATACCATGATTCATGAAGGGGCAGACATGCTAATAGTATCTGTAGTACTGGCAATAATAGTGTTGTTACTATTCTTCAGAGGCAATCTTAATTTTTATAAAAGTAATAGCTGGCTAAAACGTTTTGCATTGGTTTGGATATTGCAAAATCTGGTATTGGTTGTTTCTGTCTTTTTAAGAGACTATTATTATATACGAGAGTTGGGCCTTGCTTACAAAAGAATTGGTGTTTTATTTTTTCTGATATTGGTACTGGTTGGTTTAATAACGGCAGCTATAAAAATTATCCGGCGTAAATCAGTCTACTACCTTTTTCGCATTAACACATGGGCGGCTGTGTTGCTGTTGGTGGCTGCATCCTGCGTTAATTGGGATGTGTTTATAGTACGGTATAATATTCAACACCACCAAACTGCCCGATTGAACATTCCATACCTCGTCACCTTGTCTGATGATATACTGCCCGCAATGAAAGCACACATCTCTATTTTAAAACAAAGAGAAGCGGAGCTGAACAAACAAGGTTATTATATACATATGGAAGACGAAAAAAAGAAATGTTCATTATGTGTTGAGCAAACCATTAAAGAGCGCATACAACAATACCTGAAAGCCCAAAAAAATAACAGCTGGCTTAGCTGGAACCGTAAAGACGCAGCAGCCATTACATATTTAACCCAAAACCAATAATTATGAGTGCAATTACAACAACATTGGTTTTATGGTTTCGCACGTTGCTTATAAACGGCCTTGTTAACTGTGTTGTGTTTTTGTTTGCAGAAGGTATTAAAGGATTTATGATAGCATTTGTAAGCACCATTGCCAGTTTGTTTCTTACAGCACCACTTATAGTGCCCATGGTGGTATTACTTAAATGGTTTAAAAAATTACCTTATGAGTTTATTGACCGTGCAGTATGGCTGGCTTTTATGTTTGTAGCAATGGCAGCTGCCTACATACTTTTAGCAGGGTTTGTATTGGGCGGTCCTGATTTTTTTGCTGAAAAAGAAGTGCCATATTTTCTTTTTTCTGCAATGGTAGCAGCGGCCTTAGTGGTGCCGGTTTGCATTAACCGGGTAAAGCAATTTGATCTTTTATAAACTACTTCTTATACCCAAAACTCACTCCAAACAGTAACCCTGCCCTTTTAAGGGCGGGGGCTGGTGAGTTTTAAAACTAAAATTAAATACCATGCAATCACAAAAATTTTCTATTAGGCAGCGCCTAAAAAGTTTTGACTTTGCCTTTGCTGGCTTTGTACAATTTTTTGCTACACAGCACAACGCTATTATACACGCTATTGCCACTGCAGTAGTTGCTGGCTTATGTATTACGCTGCCATTAACAGTCACAGAGTTTGTTATTATTATCTGGAGCGTAGCTTTTGTGTGGATGGCAGAACTTTTTAATACTGCTATAGAAAAAATATGCGATCATATTGCGCCACACTACTCTTTAAAAATAAAATTTGTAAAAGATGTGGCTGCGGCTGCTGTATTAGTAGTTGCTATTGCTGCATTTGTAACCGGATTGTTAATTTTTATACCTAAATTTTTATGATGACGCTGAAAGTAAATGTTTTTAAGCATGTTCTGCAGGCACTTAAAACAGATATTCACCGCCTGTTGCTTACCTCTGTTGGTTTTGGCGTTTTGTTATTAACGGCAAGAATGGTTTATACAGGAAACATTGCATTTCGTTTCTTGCTATGGAACCTGTTTCTTGCCGTTATACCTTATTTAATTTCTTATTGTTTAACACTGTTTCCGCAGTGGGCAGAAAAGCGTTGGAAATTTGCATCAGTACTTTTTGTGTGGCTGTTGTTTATACCTAATTCGTTTTACATTTTAACTGATTTGTTTCATTTAACTTGGGCGCAGGGTGTACCGCTGTGGTACGATTTGTTATTAATTGTTTGCTTTGCGTGGAATGCTCTATTGTTTGGTATCCTCTCGGTTCGACAAATAGAAAAAATTGTAGCGGCTATATGGGGGTATCGTTACGAGCTGCTATTTATTTTTCCTGTAATGTTTTTAAATGCATTGGGTGTTTACATTGGCCGTTACATGCGTTTCAATAGTTGGGATATTGTAAGTAATCCGCTTACACTTATAAGCGATATTTTTGATTTAATACTACACCCTTTAAAGTATCATAACGCATGGGGTATGACGCTTACTTTTTCTTTTTTCTTAACCATTCTTTATCTAACCATCAAAAAAATAAGTAAAGCAATTTGGTAGCCAGCTTTTGTGCTGCTATGAGGCAGTTGTTGCGTCGCACACTTGTGCTAAATAATGTAAATGGGCAACAGTTAATAGTTCAGAAAAATGCTATTACTATAAACCATGTACAATTAACCTGCTAATGTTGAAGTGTGCGACGCAACGATGTTGCTATGGAATACTGCTGCTTGGTACATAAAAAAACTAACTGAGGTATTTGCCTACAATAGGTAAGCGACGGCCCACCCCAAAGGCTTTGCAGCTAACGCGTATGATGGGGCAAAACTGGTTGCGCTTATACTCATTGGTGTTTACCAATTTTAAAATGCGGTTTACTAAAGCTTCATCAACACCCATGGCAATTAATTCTTTTGGCCCTTGGCGGCGTTCAATATATTGATACAACACTTTATCTAATACATCATATTCGGGCAGGCTATCGCTGTCTTTTTGATTGGGGCGCAGCTCAGCACTGGGGGCTTTGTCAATAATGTTTTGTGGTATAATTTTCTTATTGCGGTTGATATAGCGGGCCAGTGCATACACTTGCATTTTGTAAACATCTCCCAATACACTTAAGCCGCCGGCCATATCTCCATACAATGTGCCGTAGCCGGTTGCCAACTCGCTTTTATTAGAGGTGTTTAGTAAAATGTAACCAAATTTATTGGCAATGGCCATTAATACATTGCCACGGCTGCGGCTTTGTATATTTTCTTCGGCGAGGCTAAAAGGCAGGTTGTTAAAAACGGGTTGCAGTTCGGTTAAGAAAGCATCGTAAATATTTTGTATAGGCACAATATCATAAGGGTTACCCAGTGTGTGGCTTAGTTGTTCTGCATCGCTTACAGAGTGCCCGGTAGAATATTGCGAGGGCATGAGGATGGCTCTTACATTTTCTGCACCCAACGCTTCACAAGCAAGGGCAAGCGTTACCGCACTATCAATACCACCGCTGCTACCAAGTATGGCTTTAGTGAAACCCATTTTTAAAAAATAATCTTTAATGCCCAAGAGTAAGGCCTTGTGTATTTCTGCAATATTTTTTGTTTGCGTGAGGTAAGCTATTATTTTTTCGTGATTATCAATTTTAGAAACCCGCATGTCTTTATTGAGCGCTTTGCTATATGCGGTTGTAGTATGTTGTAGTAGTGTGTTACTGTCAACAATAGCAAAATCTTCTTCAAAATAGTTTAATTCTTTTACTACTTCACCGGCGGCATTCATTACCAGACTGCCACCATCAAATACAATTTCTGTTTGAGAGCCAGTTACATTGCAGTAGTACATGGGTATGCCGTATTTTTTTACATTAGCACGTATCACTTCTTTGCGATCGTCATCGTGGTCGTAATCAAATGGTGAGGCAGAAATGTTTAGCATCAGGTCTGGCTTTTGTTTAGCCAGTTCATCCATGGGGCAGGTGCGGTAAAGGGGGTTTTCGCTCAGTGCCCAGATGTCTTCGCAAACAGTAAGGGCCAGACGTTTGCCTTTAAACTCAATAATATTCCAATTAAAGGCGGGTTCAAAATAGCGATACTCGTCAAATACATCGTAAGTGGGCAGGCAGGTTTTTTGTACAGTGGCTTTTACTTCTCTATTGTATAAAAACCAGGCGGCGTTAAAAAGATCTTTACCCAGTTTGCTTTCGTTGCGTTGAGGGCCGCCTACTATTACAGCAATGTCTTGCGTGTGTTCTTTTATGGCATCAATGGCTTTGTAGCATTGGTTAATAAAGTCGTCAAACTCCAGAAAATCTCTTGGTGGGTAGCCGCAAATACAGAGTTCTGAAAACAGAATAAGGTCTGCACCCTGCTGTTTAGCTGTTGTTATGGCGCTGATGATTTTTTGGGTATTGCTTTCAAAATTGCCAATATGATAATTCTGTTGTGCCAGTGCTATTTTCATGCCCTAAAGTTAGTACACAGCGCTTATTTACATTCAATGAATTTTACCAGTACTTTTGCAACATTGTTAATTAATTGCCGTTAAACGGAGGCAAAAACATTACTGTTATTTAATTTACCGAGATGAAAAAAATATTATTGCTGCTGGGTATAGTTAGTTTTTTGTTTTCTTGTAATAATAATTCGGCGCCAGATGTGTCGGGTATTAAAGTAGACGCCTCCATTGCTCGTTTTGAAGCTGATTTTTTTGCAATTGATACCAGTAAAACTATTTTGTCTGTAGAGAGGATGGAGCGTAAGCATCCTTACTTTTTTAAAGACTTTTTGGAAAATATTGTGTTAGGTGGCGTAAAAGATACTACGCTGGATCTTGCCCAGGCCATTAACGCTTATTATAAAGTAACACAGCCATTGAATGACTCTGTTAAAAAAGTTCTTACCAATATGGCTGCTTTATCTGGTGAGTTGAAGCAGGGGTATCAATACATACAATACTATTTTCCGGAGTATAAATTACCAAAGCCTGTTACATATGTTGGTTTAATTGGAGACCCTTCGGTAGCATTAACACAAGATGCTATGGCAATTGGGCTACAAATGTATTTAGGAAAAAACTTCAGCGCTTACAATACTCCAGAAGCGCAACAATTTTATCCGCAGTACATCAGCCGGAGATTTGAACAGGAATATATTGCTGCTAATTGTTTTCAAAATTTGGTGCAGGATATTTACCCCGGCCAACAGCAAAGAAATACATTGCTTGCGTTGATGGTGGAAAAGGGCAAACAATGGTACCTGCTTGATAAAATAATGCCCGAAGCGGCAGATAGTTTGAAAACGGGTTATACAGCTGCCCAGTTAAAATGGTGCAACCAAAACGAAGCTATGATATGGAATTTTTTAATGCAGGTGGCAGATATCTACACTACAGAACCGGCCATTATTCAAAATTTTATTGGGGAGGCTCCTAAAACGGACGGTATGCCGGATGCATCGCCAGGCAATATTGGGCAGTGGATTGGCTGGCAGATAGTAAAAAGTTATGCTGCAAAAAATACACAATTAGATTTAAAACAAACATTACAAGTAGAGCCCCGTAAAATGTTTGAAGAAAGTGGATACAAGCCACGGTAAGTAAGCAAGTGCCGGCACTAATTTTAAGTGATAGAAACTCAATAGCAATAGCTTTACGCTATAATACTTGACCTTAATTAAGTTTGCGAAAAAGATTGTATCTACAGAACGAGTAAATAATAAGTATTTACTCTTAAGAAATTGTTTCCTAAAATATTTTGATAGGCCATAATTGCATTTTTGTTTAACTTATTGTACCAATTCTGTTTGAAAGTTTTACTATGGTAAGCTTTGATTAAAGAAAGTACAATGAAGCAACTGTCTTTTAATTTAGTTGTATTGGCTACTGAAGTAAAAGTGCCCCCCAATATTACTGCGGCATTGCGTGCTGATAATATCAACCTTACGATAGAATCTGCGTATCCAAATGCTTCTATAAAAAGCAATTCAATTGCAGTTATTTTAGTTACTTGGCTTCAATATACCGAGATGGCAGAAGATGTAGCGTGTCCTTTAATCATTATTTACCCAACTGGTGTTGAAGAAGCTGTTTACAAATTAAATGATAGCCGTATTATAGATGTTGTTTGCCAAACGGATTTAGGCAGGCTTGAATTTGTTTTAAAAAAATGGGTGTCTGGAGATGTGAGAAACCCACAACTCAAAAAAATTACAAAAGCGTTGGCAATTGATGAAAATGCTGAACGTCTGAACTTGGTTATTGAAGCCTCTAATGCGGGTGTTTGGGATTGGAATATTGATACCAATGAAGAGTTTTTTTCTGCTAAGTGGTGTGAAATAATAGGTTACCAGAAAGCAGATGCTGCATTGAAACATACTTACAATAGTTGGGCCGAAAGGATTCATCCGGACCATAAAGAGTCTGTGTTTGCAGCATTAAAAGCGCACCTTGAGTTTAATACACCTTATGATGTAGAATATTTACACCTACATAAGTCGGGCGAATACCGTTGGCAAAAATCTATTGGCAAAGCATTGTATAATGAAATAGGCCGGCCTATCAGAATGGTAGGTTCTATATTTGATATTAATGAACGCAAGAAAGCTGAAGCTGCTTTGGAGGAAAGTAAAGAGAATTATAGAAAGTCGAATGAAATTCAGCAGGCAATAATTTCTGCGCTCCCGGATTTAATGCTACGTATTTCTGCAACTGGTGAATACTTGGATTATCATGCACCCGATCATTCGATTTTATACCGCAAACCCGACGAATTTATTGGAAAATATGCAAGTGATATACTGCCAGCTGCCGTTTCTGAAATTTTAATGAATGGAATAAAAGAAGTGTTAGAGAAAAAGCATCTGGTACAACTGGAATATGAATTGGATTTTGGCCATGAGTTACGTCAGTTTGAAGGAAGGATGATGCCTATTAACAAGGAGGAGGTATTAATAATTATCAGGGATGTAACAGAAAGAAACCAAGCGGTTGACAGAATTAAAAAAGAAGAAGAACGCTTTCAGCTAATGGTAGAAAACAGTAATGATATTTTTATTATTACTCAACCAGAAAAGGTTAATTATGTAAGCCCTAATGTAAAGAAAGTTTTGGGTTATACTGCTGAAGAGTTTACTGTGATTGATTTACAAAAAATAATTCATCCGAATGATTTTCCGCATCGTTGGAATGAACTTAGTGAACCTGGTTCGTCTTTACAATTTGAATACCGGATTAAAAATAAGCAAAACGAATGGCGTTGGATTGAGGCATTTGGCATCAACCTTTCTCATCTTGAAAGTGTGAATGGCATGGTGTTTAATCTGCGTGATATAACTGAAAAGAAAGAAAAGGAAGCACAGATAAAACAACTGAATAAAGCACTTGGTCAAACAGTAGAGCAACGAACAAAAGAATTGCAAAAGAGTGAAACTTTGTTGCAAGAGGCTGAGCGAATTGCTAAACTAGGAAGCTGGGAATTTGATCTTTCAACAGAAATAGTTACATGGTCTAATGCACTATATGAAATTTTTGCCGTAGATCCCAATCAACCTGTGCCTTCGTTTGCCGAACAAAAAAGGTTTTATGAACGAGAAGATTGGGAGATTTTAAATAAACTGGTACAAAGAGCAATTGAATTTGGAGAACCTTATTCAGTAGATTTAAGAATGTTAAGAGCTGATGGATCAAAGGGATTCCTGCTTGCAAAAGGCGAACCCCAAAAAAATGAAGATGGCGTAATCAATAGGCTAGTAGGTATTGCAAAAGATATCACAGAAAGAAAGACTGCAGAAGAGTTGGTGCAAAAATTAACTAACAGACTAGAACAGGCAACCAAAGTATCTGGTGTGGGAGTATGGGAGTGGAATGTGAAAACAAACGAATTGATTTGGAACGATACGATGTATCAAATATTTGGAATTGAACCGGCACTTTTTACAGGTATTTATGAACTGTGGGAATCGACTATTTATCCGGAAGATTTGCCATTAGTAAAAAAAGAAGTAGCGATGGCCGTATCTGGTACAAAAGACTTTGATATGGAGTTTAGGATTATATGGCCAGATAAAAGCATTCGATATATTAAAGGGAATGGTACTGTGCGGAAAGATGAAAACGGGCTAGCTGAATTTATGATTGGAACAAATTGGGATATTACGGAGAGCAAGAAAGCTGATGAATTAGTTAGAGAACAACGGCAAACATTTGAGTTTATACTGGAACAGTCTTTTGCAGGATATTGGGATTGGACTGTTGGCAGTGAAACTATTTATGTAAGCGATACTTACAAGAAGATGTTAGGTTATGAAAATGAACCTTCTTTTAATACAGTTACTTTTTTGCGTTCAATAATTGACCCAGACGATCACGAGTTATTAAAGCGTATTACAGAAGACCACTTTTCAAGTAAAGGGGAAAAACCCTTTTATGGGGAAGTTAGATACCGTCATAAAAATGGCGGGACTGTATGGGTAATAACGAAAGGCGCAGCTATTAAGTGGGATGAAACCGGAAGACCGCTTCGGATGATTGGTTGCCAAATAGATATTACTAAGCGAAAAATGCTGGAAGCTGACATTGAAAAGAACAGAAAGGAGTTAGAGGCATTTTCTTATTCCGTATCTCATGATTTAAGAGCTCCATTGCGAGGAATTGATGGCTGGAGCCTTGCATTATTAGAAGACTACGGCAACGTATTAGACGAAAAAGCGCACCAATACTTAAGCAGGGTGCGATCTGAAACACAGCGAATGGGCCAACTAATTGATGATTTATTACAGCTTTCAAGAGTGTCTCGTATTGATTTAAATTGGTCACTAGTAGATTTTACTGCGTTGGCATACGAAGCATACAATAGAATTGACGAAGCAGCAAATGGGCGCCGGATAGAAATGATAATTGAGACCAATATGAAAGTTTGGGGAGACACGAAGATGCTGGATATTTTATTAACCAATTTGCTTAGTAATGCCATAAAATTTACAGGCAGGTGTGATGAAGCGAAAATAGAGATTGGAACGAAGCTGCAAGCAGAAACACCCGTATTTTACATCAAGGATAATGGAGCAGGGTTTGATATGAACCATGCTAAAAACCTGTTCGGAGCTTTTCAGCGATTGCATAAACAATCAGAATTTCCTGGCACAGGTATAGGCCTTGCCATTGTGCAAAGAATTGTCAATATTCATTCAGGTTCAATCTGGGCGGAAGCACAGCCCGGAAGAGGCGCCTGTTTCTTTTTTACCCTTAATGCCGGAAATAATATTTAATAAACACTATGGAGCTAAAGTCAATATTATTAGTGGAAGATAATCTGAGCGATGTGGATCTGGCAATTCGTGCGTTTGAAAAAACGGGTTTGTTGAATCCTGTTTTTGTAGTGGAAGATGGGAAAGAAGCTTTGGATTACTTATTTTGTACTGGCCAGTATTTTAAAAGAGATCAATTAGATATGCCGGGCTTAATTCTGCTTGATTTAAAACTGCCATTTGTGGATGGCTTATCTGTTCTAAAGCAAATTCGGCTAAACCGTATAGCTAAAAATGTTCCGGTAGTTATACTTAGTTCATCTATAGAAGAGAAAGACATTATGGCTGCATACGAATGTAATGTAAACAGCTATTTAAGAAAACCAGTAGATTTTACAGCGTTTGCAAACACTATACAACAGCTGGCAAATTATTGGTTGAAGCTGAATATTCTATCACCCAAACCCCGATAAAATATGAAACAACTGTTAAATGTTTTATTTATTGAAGATGCGGCAACTGATGTGGCATTAATGGTTAGAGCGTTAGAAAGAACAGATTTTTTGTTGCAGTATGATATTGCAGATGATGAAACCGGATTGCGTACATTATTGGCCCAAAAGAAGTATCATGTTATTGTAGCCGACTATAATATTCCCGGTTTTAGTGGCACTGTTGCATTAAAAATTGTTCAATCAGTATGCCCGGAAGTGCCATTTATACTTGTGTCTGGTACTATAGGAGAAGAAAATGCAGTGGATATGATGCGGAATGGCGCTACCGACTATATAATGAAAAGCAATTTGATTAAATTGAATACGGTTGTTAAACGTGAGCTGAGAGAAGCTGCAATGCGTAAAGAGAAAAAGGTTTTAGAAGAAAATATTAAACGAATTGCAAAATATGTATCCAGAGTAACAGGCACAGAATACCTGAATGAAATTACCATTCAACTTTCTAATGCGTTGAATGCAGATTATATTTTAATAAGTCTTTCTGACGATTGTATAAAAGATCATGCACAATCTGTTGCTTTTTGCAGAAATGGAGTAATTGCAGACAATATTCATTATTTGGTTAAGGGAACTCCGTGTGAATCAGTCTATAATAATCAGACAAGCATTTATCTGGATAATGTACAGGATATTTTTCCAGCTATACAGTTTCTGAAACAACTTAATGCCAGAGGCTATGTAGGTATTCCACTCACAGGCAGAAACGGAGAAGTGTTAGGCGCAGTAGTTGCTTTGTTTAAAACTCCGCTTGAAAATGCTTCATTTGCTGAAACCATCATCCAGTTATTCTCCTCTCAAATATCCACTGAAATTGAACGGATGAAAACAGATGAACTGATTAAGTATAATAATATATTAATGCAGCGGGCACAACATCTGGCGCATTTAGGTAACTGGCATTGGGATTTAAAATTGGATAAAGTAAGTTGGTCCGACGAGTTGTATAGCATATACGGTCTTGCAAAAAATAACTACGATCCCAGCTTTCAGGGATATCTGTCTTTAATACATTCAGAAGATATGATGCGGGTGCAAAGTGCTATTCAAAAATCGCTTAAAAACAAAAGCTCTTTTGAGTTTGAGGAGCGGGTAGTGCGGCCCAATATGGAAATACGGTATTTAAAATCCTGGGGAGATGTTATAAAAGATGAACAGCAAAATGTGGTTGGAATGTTTGGCGCTTGTTTGGATATTACAGAACAAAAAGTTGCAGAAGATGCATTAATGCTGAGTGAACAGAAGTTTCGCTCTATGGTGCACAATATTGCAGATATCATAACGCTGGTAGACGAAAAAGGAATTATTTTGTATGAAAGCGCCTCTATACAGCACGTGTTGGGATATACAGAAGCTGAATTAATAGGCCGTAGTATTTTTGAATTGCTTCATCCGGATGATGTGGCAAATATTTCGCAAGCGCTGTATGAGAGTATACAGAAAGAGGGTAACAGCGTAGCTGTAAACTTCAGATTTAGAAATAAACAAGGAAAATATGTTTTGATGGAAGCACAAGGCAATAATCAGCTCTCTAATCCGCATATCAGAGCTATGATTGTGAACTCAACAGATATTACCGAACGTAAAAAGGCAGAGGTGCTGCTGGAAGAGAGCAAACAGTATTACCAATCGTTGTTTGAACATAACCCTGATGCAGTTTATGCTTTAGATTTTTCTGGCAAGTTTATTAGTGCGAATAAAGGGCTGGCAAATATGTTGGAGACAACGGTAGAAGATTTGATGCAAATGAATGATTTTTCATCTTTTGTGGCACAAGACGATTTGCCCAGAGTAATGCATCATTTTTTAGAGGCCCAGAAAGGCATACAACAACACTACGAAAAAGTAAAAATTATTACAGCCAAAAAAAGAAGAATATTGGTAAATGCTTCTAATATTCCAATTTATGTTGATAATAAGGTAGTGGGCGTTTATGGATTAGCCAAAGATATTACCGAGAAGGAACGACTGGCTGCCCTGCTGGAAAAAGAAAGAAAGCAGCGGATGATAGAAATTACAAATGCCGTAATTACAGCGCAGGAAAGTGAACGACAGATTTTGGGGCAGGAATTGCACGATAATATTAACCAGGTATTAGCCAGCGCTAAACTGTATTTAGATCTTATTAAAAGTAATAACGGGTTTAATAAAGATGCATTTGCTAAATGCGATAAGCTCATTAATAGTTCAATCATTGAAATACGACAATTGTCTCATCGCCTGATAACGCCAGCATTTATTAAAGATTCCTTGGCCGGTGCAATCGATAATTTGTTTGACATACCCATAGAAGAGACCCATATTAATATCCATAAAGATTATAGAAAGCTGGATGAATCTTTGTTGAACGACGGATTGAAGCTGACTGTTTACCGCATAATACAAGAACAGTTCAATAACATATTAAAATACTCAAAAGCAGAAAATGTTTGGATATTGCTTTCTACTGAAAGCGGGTTGCTGCGGGTATTTATTAAAGATGATGGAGTGGGTGTTGAACTTGGTAAAGTGTCGCACGGTGTTGGGTTGATGAATATAAAATCAAGAGCTGGTTTATTGAACGGAGAGGTATTTATAGAAACAGCTCCGGATTGTGGTTTTAGCCTTGAAGTACTTTTTAGTGAAAGTAAAACAGCCGAGCTTTCTATTTTGTAATCAATAGTTTTTATCTGAACGTCAATCATTACGATGCCGTTAAAACGAGTCCCGATTGTTCAGGGTAGACTGTGGTAACGATGCTGCCGTTATAACTAGTTTTGGTATCCATTTCTTTCTCAACTTTAAATGCCGTTTAACATTTTAAAAAATGTGTAGCAAAGGGTAATGCTATATTTGTAATCCTATGGCGGAAAAGTTACCCCTAAAAAAACTATTTAATTTCGGCTTACTCAAAAGAGTGTTTCGGTTTGCAGCACCGTATAAAAGAAAATTTTATACATCGTTGTTACTGGCGCTTGTATTGGCTATTATGGCGCCTGTGCGGCCCATGCTAATACAAATTACTGTAAACAAATTTATAAAAACCGGTGCTACAGCTGGCAATAAACAATATTTTTTAGAAATGGTGTTATGGATTACCGCCATACAAATTGCATTATTGCTTGTGGAAACTTTGGTCCGTTTTTATTTCTCCTATATTACTGCATGGCTGGGGCAACATGTGGTAAAAGATTTACGTGTTAAGGTATATAACAAAATCCTGCACCTTAATCTGGGCCAGTTTGATAAAACTCCTATTGGCACACTCACCACCCGCACTATTAACGATATTGAATCTATTAACGATATTTTTTCTGACGGGCTGATACCTATTATAGCTGATTTGCTGGCAATTATTTCTATAGTAACCGTAATGCTGGTGGTAGATTGGCAATTGGCATTGGTTTGCCTGGCGCCATTTCCTATCTTAATTATTGCCACTTACTTTTTTAAAGAAAGTGTAAACAAGTCTTTTGTAAAAGTGCGTAATGCGGTGGCCAGCTTAAATGCTTTTGTGCAGGAACACTTAACAGGCATACAAGTAGTGCAGGCATTTGCTGCTGAAGACAGAGAGTTTGCTAAATTTAAAAAAATTAATAAAGAGCACCGCAATGCAAACATTAAAGCCATTTTTGCCTACTCCGTTTTTTTTCCGGTAGTAGAAATTATTTTGGCAGTATCAACAGGGTTATTAGTTTGGTGGGCCGCTTCTGAAGCTAATTTATTAAAAGCAGTGTCTGCAGAAGCAGCTAATGCACAAGCCGGTAAAATGATTTCTTATTTCTTGTTTTTAAACCTGCTATTTCGCCCATTACGTGTAATTGCAGATAAGTTTAATGTATTACAAATGGGTATGATTGCCAGTGAAAGAGTATTTAAAGTTTTAGATAACGATGATGTAATGCCTGCTTCAGAAAATGGTATTAACCAAGTGGCAGTAACCGGTAAAATTAATTTTAACAACGTGTGGTTTGCTTATACTGATGAACGCTATGTTTTAAAAAACATCAATTTTACCGTCAATCCAGGCCAAACGGTGGCAATTGTAGGCCATACCGGTAGTGGTAAAACATCCATCATCAGTTTAATAAACAGGCTGTATCAAGTACAAAAAGGGGTTATCGAAATTGATGATCGTCCCATTGCGGATTATAACCTCTCTTTCTTAAGAAGTAAAATTGGTGTGGTGTTGCAGGATGTGTTTTTGTTTTCGGGCAGTGTGTTTGATAATATTACGCTGCGTAACCCAGCCATTAGCAAAGCCGCAGTAATAAATGCAGCAAAACTCATAGGCATTCACAATTTTATTATGCAATTGCCCGGAGATTATGATTATAACGTTATGGAACGGGGCGCCACCTTGTCGCTTGGGCAGCGGCAGCTTATATCTTTTGTAAGAGCGTTACTATACAACCCCGCTGTGCTTATTTTAGATGAGGCTACCTCTTCGGTAGATACTGAAAGCGAGCAACTGATACAGCATGCTATTGATACACTCATAGCAGGCCGCACTTCTATTGTTATCGCACATCGCCTATCCACCATTCTAAAAGCCAACCAGATTATTGTTTTAGATAAAGGAGAAATAAAGGAAATTGGCAACCACGCCACGCTGTTAGAAAAAGCAGGCTTTTATGCCAACCTGCACAAAATGCAATTCGAAAAGCATCCTGTAAATGTATAAAACCACCAAGCGGTGGTTTTAGGTTATCATAGAAATATATATTTATGGAACAAGCTTTTGGGGTACCATCAGCACCGTTGCGTCGCACACTGCAGCCGCAGTGCTTAGCCCAGCAATTTTTCTGATACAAAACTGCCATCTGCATTAAAAATGGCCTGCCAGCGGTTGCTGCCAATAAAAAATTTTACTTTATAAGTATTGCCATCTTCTTTCTGCCAATCAATTTCGCCAGTGGCTGTGGGGTATTTGGCTGCAAAAGCGCTTTTTATGGTGCCGGGCACTGCTGAAGCCGCAATTACGCCGGTACTGTTACTGCTATTACTGCTGTTGGTTTTGGTACAGGCTATTACAGAAAAAGCCAGCATCAATGCAAAAAAATAGGGTTTCATTTGCTGTTGTTTTAATGTTGAGAGCCAAAGGTAAAAGCCCTATACTGCGCCAAAAAGCAAACCTGTTTCAAAGTGTAACTAAGGGTACCCAACCTGTATTTTAACTGCCTGAACCTTTCTGAAAAATAAACCGCCAATAATATGCCCTGCGTTGGTATCTTTTTTAGGTTCGTTTTCGGTTTTTCACCCACCGCGCCTTATCTTTGCGCCAAAATTAACAAACAGGTATGCGATTAAAGCGGGTAAAATACTTACTGGTAGCGAGTTTCAGCTTATTTTTATTGTTTGTTTCCACCCCGGTAAAAGCCAATGATGCGCCCGAGAAAAAGAAAGGTGGTTTTAACGCCCAGGAAGTAATTTTTGACCACGTTTTAAACGCACATGAATTTCATTTTATGGACCTGGTAGGAGAAAACGGCGAAAAGCACCCCGTTTCAATTCCTCTGCCCATTATAATTTACGCTCCGCAGCGTGGTGTAACCAGCTTTATGTCTTCTAAGTTTGAGCATGGCCATGCGGCACACAACGGTTACCGCCTTGAACATGGAAAAATTATTGCTGTTAAGGAAGACGGGGTAACAAAAGACGAAGCTGTTAAAGTAATAGATCTTTCTATCAGCCGCAACGTGGTACAAATGATGCTGGCCCTTTTCATATTATTATGGATTTTACTAAGCATTGCCAAAAAATATAAAAAAGGTATTGGTGTAACCTCTGCTCCAAAAGGCATGCAAAACACTTTAGAACCGGTAATAGCTTTTGTAAGAGATGAAGTAGCTAAGCCTAATCTTGGCCACAACTATATGAAGTACCTGCCCTACCTGTTAACGGTGTTCTTTTTTATTTTAGTTAATAATATTTTCGGCTTAATACCCGGCTCGGCAAACGTAACAGGCAATATTGCCTTTACTGCCGTATTGGGCGTTATTTCTCTGGTGGTTATATTGTTTAGCTCAAACCGTCATTACTGGGCGCATATATTTAACCCGCCGGTACCCGGTGCCATGAAGCCGGTAATTGCGCTGGTAGAATTTATTGGTGCAGTATTTACAAAGCCAGCTTCACTAATCATTCGTTTGTTTGCCAACATGCTGGCTGGCCACATTATCATCATCTGTCTGATTTCTCTGATATTCATTTTTGCAGGTATGAGTAAAGCAGTTGGCTGGGGTTTCTCGCCCATATCGGTGGCGTTTACGGTGTTTATTTATTTCATAGAAATATTAGTGGCTTTTATACAAGCATTCATCTTTACCAATCTTACGGCAGTGTTTATTGGCCAGGCAAGAGAGGGGGAGCATCATGCTGAAGAAGCCCACCATTAATTAGTTTTTTATTTATCATTCATAAAAAAGCACGTATGAACTTAGGTTTAATTTTATTAGAAGCAGTGGCAAATGCTGGTGGTGCAATTGGTGCAGGTATTGCTGCAATTGGTGCAGGTATTGGTATTGGCCAAATTGGTAAAGGTGCAGTAGAAGCTATTGCCCGTCAACCAGAAGCTGCTAACGACATTCGTTCTAACATGATTCTGACTGCTGCGTTTGTAGAGGGTGTTGCCCTTTTTGCAGTAATTGCAGGTATCCTGGCAATGTTCGTTTAAAAATTACAACTGCACTCAAAGCACAGGGCAATGGGTGCAGTTTTTTTCAACTTTTAGAAACACTTGTATATGTTTTTACTGAATATAGATCTGTTAATTCCTGAAACCGGTTTGCTTATTTGGACACTACTGGTGTTCTTGATTGTATTTTTTATTCTGAAAAAATTTGCATGGCCAGCCATTGTAAATGGTTTAAAGGAAAGAGAAACCGCTATTGCTGAATCTTTGGCTTCTGCTGAAAAGATTAAAACAGAAATGGCACAAATGAAAAGCGAGAATGAAGCCTTACTTGCTAAGGCCCGTGAAGAGAGTAGCATTATGATTAAGGAAGCAAAATTGGTAGCCGATAAAATGGTGGCAGAAGCAAAGGATAAAGCCAGAAATGAATACGATCGCATTGTGGCGGATGCACAAAACGCTATTATCCAGCAAAAGAATGCTGCTTTAACAGAGGTTAAAAACCAGGTGGGTAATCTGGTAATAGAAGTTGCTGAAAAAGTATTGCGCAGAGAGTTAAGTAATAAGCCAGAGCAGGAAAGCTATATTAAGCAGCTGGCTGATGATGTTAAATTGAACTAAGGCTTTAATTTTTAAATTGAACTATGCAGAATCCACGATTAGCAGGAAGATATGCAAAGAGCTTAATAGACCTTGCCATAGAACGCAACCAATTGGATGCCGCACATGCGGATATGCAGTACCTGCAAGCTGCTTGCAAAAGCAGTAAAGATTTTGTAGCCCTGTTGCGCAGCCCTATTATTAAAGCCGATAAAAAAGATAAAATTTTGCAGGCTGTAACAGCTGGCAAAGTGAGTGACTTAACTGCAGGGTTTAATAAACTATTGGTAAACAAAAGCCGAGAACAGTTTTTGCCCGAAATTATTACTGCTTTTATTGAACAATACAATGCTATTAAAGGTATACAGCGGGTAAAGCTGACCACTGCTACACCTATTTCTGATGAACTGAAGCAAGGTATTATCAATAAAATTAAAGCAGCTACGGGTTTTGAACATTTGGAAGTGGAGACGGCTACGCAACCAGAGTTGATTGGTGGCTTTGTTTTAGAGTTTAATAATAAACTGGTGGATGCAAGTATTTTAAGAGACCTGAGAGATATTAAAACGCAGTTTCAGAAAAATATTTACGTACGTAATATACGTTAATGGCTGAAGCGCTTGTTGCGGCTGAAGGGTGCGACGCAACGATGCTAAATAGAATGACACCTGCTGATAAACAAAAAAATTTGAACTTCTAAATTGATATAAAATGCCTGAAATTAAACCAGATGAAATATCTGCGATACTGCGCCAGCAACTAAGCAATTTTAATGTGGGTGCAGACCTGGAGGAAGTAGGTACCGTTTTGCAAGTGGGTGATGGTATTGCCCGTGTTTACGGATTGAACAATGTAAAGAGTGGTGAACTGGTTGAGTTTGCCAATGGTGTTAAAGCAATTGCCCTTAACCTGGAAGAAGATAATGTGGGTGTGGTATTGATGGGTGAAAGCAAGAACATTAAAGAAGGTGAAAAAGTACGTCGTACGGGTCGTATTGCCTCTATTAAAGTAGGTGAGGGCCTGGTGGGACGCGTTATTAATATGCTGGGTGAGGCCATTGATGGTAAAGGCCCTATTACTGGCGAATTGTATGAAATGCCACTGGAGCGTAAGGCGCCGGGTGTAATTTTTAGAGAGCCGGTAAAAGAACCTCTGCAAACAGGTATTAAAGCTATTGATGCCATGATTCCGATTGGACGTGGCCAGCGTGAATTAGTAATTGGCGATCGCCAAACTGGTAAAACCGCTATTTGTATTGATACCATTATTAATCAGAAAGAATTTTACGATGCCGGTAAGCCCGTGTATTGTATTTATGTGGCTATTGGTCAAAAATCTTCTACAGTTGCCGGTGTAATGAAAACGCTGGAAGAGAATGGAGCGATGGCTTATACTACTATTGTTGCAGCTTCTGCATCTGACCCTGCACCACAACAGTTTTATGCGCCTTTTGCGGGTGCTGCTATTGGTGAGTTTTTCCGCGATACCGGACGCCCTGCTTTGATTATTTATGATGATCTTTCTAAGCAAGCGGTGGCTTATCGTGAAGTGTCTTTATTGTTACGTCGCCCTCCGGGCCGTGAGGCATACCCTGGTGATGTGTTTTATTTGCACAGTCGTTTATTAGAAAGAGCTGCCAAGGTAATTGCAAAAGATGAAGTGGCCAGAAAGATGAATGATTTACCAGAGTCTATCCGTCATTTAGTAAAGGGTGGTGGTTCCTTAACTGCATTGCCTATTATTGAAACTCAGGCGGGTGACGTGTCTGCATACATTCCTACCAACGTAATTTCTATTACTGACGGACAGATATTCTTAGAAGGTAACTTGTTTAATGCAGGTATTCGTCCGGCTATTAACGTAGGTATTTCTGTAAGCCGTGTGGGTGGTAATGCGCAAATTAAATCAATGAAGAAGGTGGCGGGTACTTTAAAATTAGACCAGGCCCTTTATCGTGAGATGGAAGCCTTCTCTAAATTTGGTGGCGACCTGGATGCGGCTACTAAATCTGTACTGGATAAAGGTGCCCGTAACGTTGAGGTGCTGAAGCAATTACAGTACTCACCTATGAGTGTAGAAAAGCAAGTAGCTATTATTTATTTGGGTACACAAGGTTTAATGCGTGAAGTGGCAGTTAGGCGTGTAAAAGAATTTGAAGAACATTTCTTATTAGAAATGGATAATAAGTTGCCAAACGTATTAGCCGAATTTAAAAAAGGTAATTTACCGGATGATGGTATTAAAGCAATGATTGAATTGGCCAAAGGATTAATGCCACAATACAAAGCGTAATAACAGCAATGCATATAAAAAGCCACTCTGCTAAGAGTGGCTTTTGTTTTTTTTAGATAATTTTTATTTACCGGGCATATACACCATTGGGAGATACTACACTGGCCGGGCCGCCACTAATACCTACTGGCGGAATAATAATATCAATAACTGCTCCATTGATTTTTAAGATTACTTTACGGGCATGCATTTCTACCCCTTGTTGGTAAAAAGGCGGCATGGCAGCTGGCTTTCTTTCAATTAAATAAGGAGCGCTAAAATCGCTCATCTCCACTTCAAACACATAGCCATTGGTAATACAAGTGGCTTTGGCACTGGTAGCAGTAATGTGCATATCAAAACTGGCTTTTAAAACCGGCGCATGCTCAAATGGAGTGTCTGCAAAAATATGAGGGCCAAAATAGGCGCCTATTGTTTCATCTGTACTTACAAAACCCATAACAGCAGGCATGGCATTACTATCGGGTTGCCATAAAATCATACCACTGGGGGCACTTCCAGCAGGGGTGTGCACCATGTGTGCAAGGTGTACAATTACATTAGGCATTTGCAAATTGGGGTTTGTAACGGCTACAAGGTCAATGCCGCCCTCCCAGCTCATCCATTGGGTTACGTTAGTCATATAGCATTTTTTTTTGAGGTTGTAAAAAAATGAAAATAACGTATCTGCAACGGCTTGCCTATACCGTTAGCAGGGTATTTTGGTAGCCAGCAGTAGTGCAGGTAGCAGCAGTGGTTGCGTCGCACACTTCAACTTTATATTTCTAATTTAAAATTTCAAATCTCAAATGTTGAAGTGTGCGACGCAACGATGCTGAAGTGGGTGCGAATGCCGGGCTAATCATTATAAATATACCCTGCACACGGTATTACCCAGGCTTAAATAAGCTGCTACTTTCAAGGCATTAAATGTAACAACATGAAAAAGGTTTTTGGGCTATTACTAATCATTAGTATTACGCTTGCTGCAATAGCACAGCCTAAGCGGTATACGGGTGCCACCTTTAATGCCACCACCATTGCAGCCACTCCCAAAAAAATAGGTCTCTCTTTAAGAAGTTTTCAAAGTTTGCCATCGTCTTATACGCTAGAACCCTGGTGCCCCACGCCGGGTAACCAGGGCAACCATGGTACCTGTGTGGCTTTTGCAAATGGCTACGGTATTGGCACCATATTATATGCAAAGCATCATAACATAACAGATAAAAACATCATTGATAAATATGCGTATTCGGCCACGCATTTATATGAACGTATTAAAGCAGCTGATGATAAAGATTGCCAGTTTGGATCTGATCCGATTAAGGCATTGTGGATAATGGCAGACAGTGGCAATGCATTAAACCGCACGGTGCCTTATGCATGCGGCAGCTATATTACACAGCAGGCAAAAGATGAAGCGCCTAATTATAAAATAAAAGATGCTAGCATTTTGTTTGCAGCCAAAGGCATGTTAACCACAGACATATTTGTGGTTGAACCACAGATGGCTATTGATCTTACAAAAAAAGCACTGTTAGAAGGTACGCCGGTTTCTACCGGTTTTCATTTGCCAGAAAGTTTTTTTAGCATTAAAACGGATGTTTGGTATACCAGTGCAAAAGACACATTAAGTGATTGGAAACACAACGGCCATGCCATGGCCATTGTTGGATATGATGATAATAAAGCCGGCGGCGCTTTCAGAGTATTAAACAGTTGGGGTACTGGTTGGGCCGATAAAGGGTATGTATGGATTCGGTACAGTGATTTTACCAAATGGTGTGTATTGGCTATGCAGGTATTTGCAAGTGATTATACACCCATGCCCGAAGAATTAAAACCTAAACCAGCACCAAAGCCAGAGCCTAAACCCAACCCTGCTCCGCAACCAGAGCCGGCACCAAAACCAGAGTTGATTACGGTATTGAATGGTAGTGTTGAATTTAAATTGAATACAGGTGAAGACATGCCTGTTACTAAAGTATCCAGTCGTAACCTGGTAGTAGAAGAAGACGCTGCTAGCTATAAAGAAGATCTGGTGGCTTACACCATGATGAATAGTTATAACAGCGGCACTAAGTTTCGGTTTTACCTGAATACTGAAACAGAAGCATATATCTATGCTTTTGCTACTGACCTTACCGGGAAAATAAACCGAATTTTGCCATATGATGATTTAACGTCTACCCATGTTGGTGGCAATACTGTTATTGCATTTCCTTCAGACAGCAAAGTAATAAAGCTGGATGAAAACAAAGGAACTGATTACCTGCTTATATTATTTTCAAAAGAAAAAATAAACGTGAATGACCTGATACAGGCTATGAATAATGTAAAGGGGGGGCTTTCTCAAAAAATAATTACTGCTTTGGGTAGTAAACTGGTGGCAAAAGAAAAAATCAACTACGATCCTGTTAAAACAGCTTTTCAATTGCAAGGTAAAGATACCCGCAATTTAACAGTAGCAGATGAGGCAGAAGCGCTGATAGGCTCTGTAGTGCCATTAATGGTAGAAATAAAACACCAGTAATTTTTAAACAGGTGCACATGAAAAAGGAATTAACACAGAAGCGGCGTATAAATAATGGGGCATATCTTTCTATTACAGTATTTCTCTTTTTGTGGAGCGTACAGGCAAATGCACAGCGTCCAGAACTAATTATCCCTGCCACGCATTCTGCACGGTCTGTAATTGTTTCTCCTGATGAAAAGTGGTTGGCGTCTGCTGCAGAAGACGGTATAAAACTATGGGATTATAAGACCGGTAATCTTATTAAAAATCTGGCACCTGGCAGTAATAACAATGAGCGGTTTAATAATGGGCGTATTACAATGGCAATAGATGCCAGCAGCAAACAATTGGCCATGTATGTAGCCGATACATTGTACCTTTTTAACCTTGAGGCCTTTCAGTATACACACCAAATAGCATTAAAAGGAGACCGAACTGCATTTACGTTTTCAAAAGAAGGCTCGGTAATATATGCCGGCGGAGAATATCCGGAAGATTATGATAACCGCATACTGGAGAAAATAGATTTGCAAACCGGAAACGTAACCTTATTGCAAACCTTTTATCTGAAAACACCTGCCACACACCAGATTACCCGATTAATATTAAAATCAGATGAAAAAGAAATGATGGTGTATGACGCCATTATGGGTACATGGCTGATTGATATGAATGCTAATAAGGTTAAGAAATTTTTTAACGATAAGCTAAACTATTTGCCTTTTGATTATTTGCCCAACGGCAACTTGCTAACCTTTGCAGGCCGACAAGAACGTGTGTTATATATGCAGGAACAGGATGCTAAAACATATGCAGTAGTTAAAAAGTCAAAGGCTTTGTTTAAATCAGATCCGGATATTAATGCAATAGATTATGTAATTACTTTTTATAGCGGTACTGGTAAGTATGGTTTGTATTATCAGAATGATTTTATACATTTTAATACTGTAAGTTTTTCTGCAAGCCCTAAAATGGAAATGCCTAAACGGGATAAGTATGGCTGGATAGATAATCGCACCATTGCATTAGCTCCTTCTGGCAATCAGTATGTATTGGGGCTTGAAATGGAAAAATGTAGTGCTATTACGCATCAAACGCTCTCTCATTTTGGAGAATTTCCTTTAGACTCATATATTCAATTTGTATTTAAGCATATGGATGGAGTATGTTTAAAAGACCGCGTCTTAACATTTGAACATGGAGTATTTAATTTAAGACTAGTAGACCCACTCTCCAGTACTGCCAAGATTGATTATTCTGATTTTTTATACCGGCTAACCAAAGATGGTAAAACAGGCTTTTTGTATAGCCAGGAATATGGTTTGTTTCGCTTTGATCCGAATAAAGCTAAAATAGAGTACGAAGCCATTGCCAAAGTGGCTAACCTGAACAAGCGGTTTGTAGGCATGCAGGTTTTTGATGCCCATAACCTGTTGGCCCTTATTGGCGATGAAGGTATTTATGTGATGGAACTGAGCACATTGAAACTCTTATACATTGTAGACATACCTTTTGGTCTTGAATATATTTTATATGAACGTTTAGATAAGTATTGTGATATCTCTCCCGATAAATCAAAAATGATTTTGTTTGCAGAGCAGCGGGAGGGAGATAGTGCTATTATATCCTGTGTAGACTTAAATAATCGCAATGAGATATGGCAATATGTTTCTGATGATGTAAATAACCTACGCTTTACTGATGATGGTAAGCAACTGATGTTTAGCTGCCGCGATAAACTTTATTATCTGGATGCTGCTAATGGCCAAGAAATTGGTAAAACAATTGAGTTGCCTGCTACTACTCATGCCACCATTATCTCCCCATCAGGCAAAAGAGCGGCTATACAAATACCAGTTGATACCAATGTGAGTGCCGGATATAATATTGGAGTTATTGATGTGGCAAACCGTAAAACACAAGGCGTAATTACCGGTACCGGAGATTTTGTATCAGGCCTGGTATTTGTAAAAAATGAACGCTATATGCTGAGCGAGGAATACGGGGGACTTTGTTTTTGGGATATGGAAAAACAACGGCAGATTGGCAAACTATATCTTTTTGAAAACTCAGCTGAATGGATACTAGTTACTCCCGACGGAAGATTTGATGCAACCGAAGGCGCACTAAAAAAAATGTATTATACAAAGGGTAAAGAAATAATACCATTAGAAAGTTTGTATGAGAAATACTATGTACCTGGTTTATTAAAACAGGTATGGGAAAACACCTTGCCCGAAGGATTGCCCGATATTGGTGAACTGAAATTACCACCCACTATTAAACTGTCTTTGCAAAATGCGGATAGGAATTTGGTAGTTGCAGAAGATGTGCCGGTAATTAAATCAGAAAAACAACAGGTAACAATTATAGCAGCGGCAAATGGATTGCAGGATCTGGTTACAGAAATAAGATTATATCAAAATGGCAAGCTGGTACAAAGCACCCGTAACCTTACAGTAGAGGATGATAAAGGAGAGCAACAAATAAGCAGATCTTTTTCGGTGATATTAAATGCTGGTGAAAATAATTTTAAAGCCATTGCTATTAACAGTCAGCGTACAGAAAGTGTACCGGCAGAATTAATTGCCAATTATATACCGGCAGCTAATGAAATAAAGCCAGTAATTAGTACAATCCAACTGCATATGGTAGTGGTGGGTATTAATGCATATAAAAACCCAAAGTATAATCTTAATTACGCCTTAGCAGATGCCGCTGCATTTTCAACATCAATTAATGAAGGTGCCAGTACATTGTTTACAAAAATAAACACTGTTTTTTTAAAAGATGCAGAAGCTACCAAAGATGGACTGCTGGCTGCATTTGAAAAAATTAAGGTCACAGCACAACCACAGGATTTATTTGTTTTTTATTACGCTGGCCATGGTGTTATAAATGATAAAAAGGAATTTTTTTTAGTACCGCATGATGTTACACAATTATATGGCAATGATGATGCATTAGCACAAAAGGGAATTAGTGCTGCATTATTACAACAGGTAAGCAAAGAAATAAAAGCGCAGAAGCAGTTGTTTATTTTAGATGCCTGTCAGAGTGCTGGCGCATTAGAAACCTTAGCAGCTGCCCGTGGTGCAGCAGAAGAAAAAGCCATTGCACAATTAGCCCGTTCTACCGGCACACAATGGTTAACAGCTTCTGGCAGCGAACAATTTGCCTCAGAATTTTCGCAGCTGGGGCACGGCTCTTTTACGTATTGTTTACTAGAAGCGTTTAAAGGTGCTGCAGATCAGGGCGATAAAAAATTAACAGTAAAAGAATTGGACGCCTACCTGCAAACTAAAGTGCCGGAAGTAACACAAAAATATAAAGGCACCCCACAGTATCCGGCCAGTTACAGCTATGGAAACGATTTTCCGATTATAATAATTAAATAAACAACCCTTAATAACACATAAATAATACAAGTATGAATAAGTTTCTTTTGCTATTAGTAATGGTTTGTTTTGCTGCCTTTGGCACGGCACAGCAAAAACCTGTTACTCCGGCTAAGCCTGTAGCAGTAACCACGGCAACCAAACCACCAGTAATAGTTTCTACTAAAGAATTGAAAAAGCAATTAGAACGAAATTTTACACGCAAACGCTATAAAGCAGTATTAGCTATTGCAGATACCCTGTTGAAACGAAACAAGAAAGATGAAAATGCCTTTCGTAAAAAAGTATTCAGTAAAGTGTATTTAAAAATGGATAAGTCGGCTATTGCAGATTTAAAAAATTTTTATAAAAATAAAGACACTGCAGCCACTATTATTGCCATAATACCTTACACGTTTGATTTTAAGAGTAAAAACAGATCTGGTGATATTTACTATAAATCTGCTATGGCCTGGGCCCCTAAAAATGGCATCCCCTATATTTTATACGGTGCCGAACAAGCCGATAATGAAATGATTGCGGAGTCTTTAGTTAATTCTGAAAAAGGGTTTAACCTGTTAAATGCCGAGTATAAAAAGTCTTTTGTAAGCAACTATGCAATGGTTTTATTTGGTGCATCAAAAAAAGAAGATGCTTATAAACTATTGGAAACCGAAATTACTAGCGGCAATACACAAGATGAAGTGGTAAGAACCTATTTTCAGTTTTTTGAAAAAGACAAGAAACTACAGGAAGGTATTGATAAGGCCAGCGCTTTTATAAAACAAAATCCGCTGGAAATTTTTTACACCCGCCGTGCTTTATTATACAGTGCCAACGGTAATGCAGATAAAGCATGTGAAGATGCCGGCACTATAGCACAAGAGTATAGCTTTGACTATTGGCAACGCCGCTTTGGCTGCGCAGAAGTAATGGCAGATGTTACGCCCATTCAGCAACGTACCTATATTTACGAAGTGCAGTTTCAGGGTAACACTTATGATTTTAGGGTAACCAACCCCATTATAGATATGGGCAAAGGCCTTTCTTTTAAATTTAAAATGACGGGAGATGTGGGCATTGGCGGATTAATAACTATTAGTAGGGAAGCAGCAGATACCGCCCATACACAAAACAATCGTTTTGGAAACGGAGATTTGCAGTTAACCGATGTTACAACCGTTTGGGTAAGCAACGCCGTATTTAATGATATTAAAACCAAAGGAGAAACATTCATTAACGCTGATCTTTATGGAGAAAAACAATACGAATTAATAAACGATGAGTATAATGATGATGATGAGTTTTATACCGTTAAAGTAGATGATAAAGACAAATACATCCGTTGTATTAAAATTGCTTCTAAAGATGGAGATGAAGAAATATGGATTAATGACGATCCAAAAAATCCATTGATTTTAAAAATGAAACTGAGCTTTTCAATTGAGCTGAAACAGGTTTTATAATTTTTTTTGTAGCCCGGCTTTACCCAAAGCCGGGCTTTTCTTGCGTCGCACACTTGTGCGGTAGAAAAAAACGCAGCCCTTTAAAGCATTTAGGGTATTTTTTTGCCATTTACTTTAACAAGTTTACGGTGCCTGAACCAAAGCTGCTATTTTGTTGTTTATACATGAACAATGGTTTGCAGTACAAGTGTGCGACGCAACAATTGTTGCCACATTGCTAACTGCCGGCTACAAAAATAATTTCTATGGCAAAAGCAAGTATTGAATTGGTAAATGCTTTGCGTATAACAGCACAGCGTTTAGAAAACGGGGCCGCATATTATTGGGGCCATCATGGTAGCTGTAACTGCGGCAATTTATTGCAGGTGGTGGCGCATATTGATGAAAAAGAAGTACTGCGCTATGCACATAGTGCAGTGGGGGAATGGACGGAAATTGCAGAAGAATACTGCGGTGTTACCAATGCACCGGTTAGTTATGTGTTAAGCAAGTTGCAGGAAATTGGTTTAACGCCTACTGATATACATAATATTGAATACCTGGAAGACCGCAACGTGTTAGCTGCATTGCCGGGCGGTTTTCGCTGGCTTAAAAGAAATGTACGGCAAGATGTGATTGCTTATTTTTATGCCTTTGCCCAATTGCTGGAAGATGAAATGGCGGCTTCTGTTAGTATAAACTGGGCAGCATTGATAAAACCAACAAACAACGCCGCCGCCGCTATGGCACCGGCAGCATCCTTTCAATAATTTTTTAGTTTTTTTAAGGGCACTAAGGTGTCTTTTAATACATTGCACTTTCAAAATAACAATGTTTATGAGGAAGTGCTTTTTTCTTTCCTTGTTTGTAGGTTTACTGGGCATTGCCAATGCGCAAAATAAATGGGTGGTGGCCGGCCCCATGCCGGGTTATGTTGAATTTCGTACTGCAAAAATTTGGGTAGAGCTGGGGGCAGGGGCTAAAAATGCAGCCATTAAATACTGGAAGGCGGATGCCCCAAAAGCAATACAAACAAAACCGTTTAGTGGCAACTTTAATAGCCACTTTAAAACAATACAAATTACTTTAACAGATTTAGCAATCAATACAACCTATAATTACGAAATTATAGTAAATGATATGCCTACAAAAAAGGGAGGCAGTTTTACCACTACCAATTTGTGGCAATACCAAAAACAGGTGCCCGAGTTTAGTTTTTTAACCGGAAGCTGCGCCTATTTTAATGAGCCGGGGTTTGATCGCTTATTTACAGATATGGTACTGCTGAACCAACCAGCTATTCCGTATGGCGGCGACTCAACAATTTTTGAAACCATGGCAAAAGAAAAAGCAGCCTTTATGCTTTGGTTAGGCGATAACTGGTACACCCGCGATGCAGATTACGGCAGTGAATGGGGTTTGTGGTACAGGGCCCACCGCGACCGTAGTTTGCCAGTGCTGCAAAATTTTTTAAAGGCAATGCCGCATTATGCCATTTGGGACGATCATGATTACGGCCCTAACGATGCAGATAAAAGTTACATACTAAAAGAGCAAAGCAGAGAAGTGTTTATGAATTACTGGGCAAACCCAAGTTATGGATTAGGTGGCCAGGGCATTTACACTAAACTGGGGTATGCAGATTGTGATTTTTTCTTAATGGATGACCGTTGGTTTAGAAGCAGCGATTATATGAATGCTTTTATTGATGGCAAGCCAAATGCAGAAAAAAGAATGTGGGGCCAACAGCAAATGGACTGGTTGAAAAACCAATTGTTGATGAGTAAGGCGCCATTTAAATTTATTGTTACCGGTAGCCAAACCTTAAACCCGGTATCAAAATCTGATTGCCTGCAGGACTACCCCATTGAGTATAACGAACTGATGGATTTTTTTAAAACAGAAAAAATTAACGGGGTGCTTTTCTTAACCGGAGACCGGCACCACAGTGAAGTAATAAAAATGGAGCGGCAGGGACTCTATCCTTTATATGACATTACTTCTTCTCCGCTAACTTCTGGTGTAAGTAAAGTGCAGGGGCAAGAACTAACAAATGAGGCCCGCATAACCGGCACTTTAGTAGAGGCGCTGAATTATACCCGCATCAGTATTTCTGGTAAAGGAAGAGAGCGGGTGTTAAAAGCTGAATTTTTGGGCATAAACGGTGAGAAGTTAGCAGAATGGAGTGTTTCAGAAAATGAATTAAGGGTACCGCCAGTAATTAAATAATAAAAACAGTAGGTAATGACAGTAAGTTTTTCTTACAACAAGAAACAGGTATTAGATGGATTGCGAACGCATTTTTTTGGCCGTTCAGAAATACGTATTTTGTTTATCCTGATTAATGTATTTGCCATTTTATCGGCTGTGTTGTTTTTTTATAAGGTAATACAGCCAATGTCGTTTCTTGTTTTTTCTTTTTTATGGTTTATGCTTTGGCTAAGTGTGCGGGTGTTATTGCCTTTAAGTATTTATAAAAAGTCGCAAACATTTCATGATAGTTTTATACTTAGTATGCAAGAGCATGGGGTACAGTTGGAAACAGAGAAGGGCAACCAGCATTGGAGTTGGGAACAGTTTAGTGCCTTTAAAGAAACCCTGTATTTTTTTCATTTGTATTTTGATACCCGTTCTTTTTTTATGGTACCAAAAGATGCTTTTGCTGATATAGCTCAACTACAGGAAGCACGTGAAATGCTTAAACAGAAAATTAAATAGCGGCTATTTTAGTCGTAATTTTAACAATTGTTAGTTGCAAAAAAAACTGATGCAGATTAATTACAGGTAATGCAAACGTTATCGTTCTGCTGTAATGGCATTATCAGGTTTTTTGTAGCTAAAATAGCTTATCTTACCGCTTTGAGAAGCTTGCCATTTCTCACTGTAGGGAACATTTTTTAATTTAAGATTTTTTGAATTTTCCGGCAGATACAAATATTAAACCGGTAGCACTTTTATTATGTCTAAAGTAACGTTTAACAACAAGAACAGTGTTTTTTATAACACACTCAAAGCAAATGTAGACGCCTATTTTCAAGAGGCGGGTATTAAAAAAACAGGTAATTGGAAATTGTATAGTAAAACATTGATATTAATACCTGCAGCTGTAGCTATTTATATTTTGTTGTTAACGGTAACTATACCCACACTGCCTGCATTGGGGTTATGCATTGTTTTGGGTTTAATATTAGCCAGCATTGGTTTTAATGTAATGCACGATGCTTGTCATAGCAGCTACTCTTCTAAAAAGTGGGTAAATGAAGTAATGGGCTATTCTTTAAACGCCCTGGGGGGCAATGCCTTTATCTGGAAGTTCAAACACAATATTATTCATCATACCTATACCAATGTAGATGGTGTGGATGATGACATTGCCAAAAGCCCGTTGATGCGCCAGTGCGCCTCTCAAAAATGGGTGCCGGCACACCGCTTTCAGCATATTTATGTTGTATTAGTTTATGCTATCTCTTCTTTTGCATGGGTTGCTATTATGGATTTTAATAAATATTTCAAACAAAAAGTATTTACCACGCCGCTGCAAAAGATGAGTCTTAAAGAGCATATTCTTTTCTGGTTAAGTAAAGTATTGTATATGGTTTTTTATGTAGCCATACCAGTAGCTGTAGTAGGTTGGGCAAAATGGGCCATTGCATATGCCGTAATGGAAATAGTAATGGGCTTGGTGCTTGCATTAGTATTTCAACTGGCACATGTGGTTGAGCATGCAGAATTTGAAGCAGCAGCCGGCATGGATCATAAAACCATCGAAAACGAGTGGGCTATACACCAGGTTAAAACAACCGCTAATTTTGCACCGGGCAATTTTTTGGTTAATTGGTATGTAGGCGGCTTAAACTACCAGATAGAGCATCATTTGTTTCCAAGAATCAGCCACGTACACTACCCGGCGCTTAGCCCAATAGTGCAACAAACCTGTAAGGAGTTTAATATATTCTACAACTCAATACCTACAATGTCGGGTTCCATTGCTTCGCATTTTAGAATGATGAAGCAGTTAGGCGAGAAACCCACTGTTGCAATGGCATAAATTACCAAGTAACCAGTATTGGTCCCGAACATTCGGGATTATAGCAGCATTCTTGCGTCGCACACTTCAGCAGTTGTGCCAATGCAGGCTACACAAACAATTATTACAGGTAAAAAAAATTATTGTAATAAGATTTCAAGACAGAACTATTTGCTACTTGCTATTCTGTAGGCTTTAATAAAAATGGCACCCAGGTTTTTATACGGAGGAATATAATCGTCAAACTTTTCTTTTGCATCGCCGGTAAATTGTTTACCCAGCTCTTTCCACATCGGCAACCAATCAATATTCTTACCATTGGTAAGTGCCGTATTAATTGCTTTTAAAATAGGTTCATTTACGGTGCGGGTGCCTACTTGTTTAGAAGAAATAATATGCGCATCGCTGCTAATGGTTAAAACTTCGTTCAGGTTATTATAGCCACCACAACTGCCTAATACTACCACTCTTGCACTGGGTTGTATTTGTTGTAATGAGTACTTTACATGGTAACTATGCCCGCGATGAATGAATACAGAAGGATGTATTTTTTTATCAGCCAGGTATTCATTCAATTTTTGTTGCGCTTCTTCATCGGGGTCATCTTCTCCGTACAAAGGTTTATTGGCAAAAATCCAAACAGGTTTTCCCTTGGCAGATTTTATTGTAACCCAATATGGATTTTCTGCAATACTCCATTCCGGCTTGCCTCTAAAAAGGGTCATAAAATTTGCAAACGAGTTTTGGCCGTCTTTATCTTCATCGCCATAAAAAAACACCTGCTGTACCACGCGGCCACTATCATCGGTTAAAGAGCTATAAGCAACATTAAATACAGGTGGTATGCCTAAAGATGAGGAAAGATTGACCTGGCTGCTGGTGTCTGCGCTTTCAAAAAGCGTTCTTTCTATATTGTAAACCACCATACCATTTTTATCGTTATTATGCAGGCAACGATCGTAGTTCCAGTTCGCTTCATCAAGCATAAAAGCAGCCAGCTTTTTATTCTTATCAAAAATGCTGCTATAGCTGTCTGCAACATCCACCGCATCTTCTACATTTTCAAGATTCGTACTCTTTTCAAGGCCTATCATAAAAGACTTCATTAATACGGTGGCATTACTATCTGGCATTGATTTTAGTAATGTATCCAGCGTGTTATAAGCAGCAGCCATTTTTATAAACTTTCTAAAGTAGTCTGCATTTACACTCATAATCAGTTCATCGCCTCTGGGTGCCGGCATTTTCTGAAAAATACGTTTAAACACACCCAGATAACTACTGGTATATATTTCATCTTCGCTTAATACACAGAGATAATACAATTCTTGTGGGCTCAATGGCTCCAAGCATTTAAATCGTACTGCATCGGGTTGATCGTGCAGGCCATTGATTTCTCTTACAAAAGCTTCTCTTGCTTTGGTGTTCATCATACGGCTTAGCTCTTGCATGCCCATTGGTGTATCTTTCAACGGAGCCATAATGCGGCTGGCAAAATCTATACGGGTTTTAACCAGCAAACGGTAATAAGCAAGATTATCTTCTTTTACACTATCAATTTCAGTATAGGTAATTTTTTTGTGCAGCAATAAATCAAAAAATGGAAAATACAACTGACCACTTTTGCTAATAGCCATTTTAGAAATGGTTTGCACGTAGGCATCTGTGTGCAACCGTATTCTTTCACCCAATCTATCTCTTACGGCAGCATAATTATAAAATTTTTTAGCATCTGCTTTTGCTGCTATAACCAGTAAGCTATCTGCAGTGGGCAGCTCTGGGTTACGCTGTAATACAGGTAAAATTTCATCGGGGTGAAGTGCCAGGTATTTTTGTATAAGCAGTACTCTTGCAGGTTTTACGCCTGCATTTTCTGGAAATAAAAAACATTCAACTAATATTTTACCAATAGCATAATTGTTGGCTACAACCACGGGTTCTATACTTTGCTTATTATTATCTAACTGGCGGGCTTGCTCAAAAGCGGTAAGCAGGGTTGGGGCAATGGCAGGGTTAAAGTCTTTTTTACCAAGGTTATTATTATAACCAGCTATTAAAATTTCTAAACCGCGTATGTACTTTACTTTTTCCTGCCCATTAAGCAGGCTGTCATTTTCAATCAGATCTTGTTGTAAATCGGTTTTATTAATAATGGCTTCTTGCAACAATTGCTGAATGGTAGGGTCTGCTGATGGATTTAAGAGACTGTTGTTGTTTTGTAGAAGTGTAAGAAAACGCTGCTGCTCTTTATCCACTTTATCATGAAAAAGTACACGGCCTTTATCTATTTTAAAAGGTACACTGTTGGGCTGGCTTTGTGCTGCCAGCGCCATGGTTGCTAATAAAAGGTAAGCTAATAAAATTTTCTGCATACAATCCTTATCTGCTGGTAACGCAAAAATACTACCAATCCGTTGCACCAACGGCAAAATTTAACGTCAATTGTGCCGGGTTATAAAAAAGCTCAGTTCAACAGACCGTTGCCGTTGAACTGAGCGTAGCAACAATGTTGCTACGTGTTGTGTAGCTGGCTACCTATTTTCTATAAAACTTATAGCGGTATTGGTAATTGGGTGTTTCGTATTGGGCAGTAAAACGGTAGCGGTTAACGTTAAAGTCATCAAACACCCAGTCTATAATACGATTGTTGCTAAAGTTGTACAAACGTAAGCTTAGTGTGTTGCGCCGCGTTTCCTGATAATTACCATTGCTGTCATAATAACCATCATTAATAGTTTGCATGTACCAGCGGCCATTTAAATTGCCCAGGTTGTCTCTGTACACCACATCGCCATTATTATAAAATGTAAACTCACCGGCTTCGTAACCCGTATAAATATCCTGCCAGTTAAAGAAGTTGTTTCTTTCTGCCCGCTCTAAAACCCAGGTGCCCTCTATTCGATCTTCGGGTGTTTCAAGTACGGCACTACAAGAGAAGCCGGTTACCATAACTGTGGTTAGTAAACTAAAGAGTAAAGTTCTTTTCATACATACCTCCTTTTTTCTTTAGTGTATGCAAATGCATTACCGAACCATGATAACTAAGTGTTAAAACAACAAGTAGTTGCGGCAACTTGTATGAATTTTTTAACGTAGCTTGACATTGTATGCAATGTAGAATAACTATATTCTTTTGTTTGTGGCTATTGGTAACAGGCTGCAGTGTTCATAAAAAAATTGCCGGCCAAAAATGGCTTTATATTGGCCAAACAGACGTAACTAATGGTGCAAGCACTGCAAACATTCCCACTCGTGGATTTGATGTTTATGAAGATATAAAACTGTATGTGCTACGCAGTACATTAACCATTACAAACATTGAGTTTTTATATGAAGATGATAGTAGTGCCGTGGTATCTGTGCAAACAACAGTAACACCTGCAAATTATTCAAGAGCTTTTCGGGTGCCTGCACAAGCCAAACGGCTTAAAAAGATAATCGTTTATTATCGCTTTACCCAACCCCAGCAAAGAGTGGCTATATTAAAATGCTATGGTCTTAGAAAGGAAAATTAAATGCCCAGCTTTTGCAACACCACCATTGCCATTTTATAAAAAGCTTCGTGGGTGTAGCCCGCAATATGGGGTGTAATAATAACATTGGTTTGGTTGGTTAACCATTGTAGTTGCTCCTGTTCGGCGGTGGTGTATGTAGCTGGTTTTTCATTTTCTAATACATCTAAACCTGCAGCACTTATTTTTTTATTGTTCAGCGCATTTATTACCGCTGTTGTGTGATGTACTTTTCCGCGGCAGGCGTTAATAAATACAGGCTGCATTTGCAAGCTGTTAAAAAAACTATCGTCAGCCATATGAAAGGTTTCTTCTGTTAATGGCACATGGCAGGTAATAACATCTGCATAGCGGGCAATTTGTTCAAGACTGGCTTCTTTGATGTTGCCTGCACCAAAACCAAATTTATACTTATCGTATGCCAGTATTGTTACGTTAAAACCTGTCAGCACCCGGGCAACTGCTGCACCGGTATTGCCAAAACCAATAATGCCAATAGTTTTGCCGCTTAGTTCTGTGCCACGGTTTTCATCCCGTATCCATTTACCGGCTTTAACTTCCTGGGCGCTGCTATTAATTTTATTCAGCAGGTTTAAAATAAGTGCCAGTACATGTTCTGCTACTGCATTGCTATTACCTTCTGGCGAACTTACACACAAAATGTTTTTACTGGCCGCATATGCGGTATCTATCAGTTCCATACCACTGCCCAAACGGCCAATCCATTTTAATAGCGGGGCCTTATCTATTAAAGCGGCATCAATTTTTAAACGGGTGGTTACAATTAAGCCAGTGGCGTTGGGTATTACTCTTTCCAGTTCTGTGTAGGTAATAGCGGGCTGGTAAATAACCGTAAAGGAGCGGCTTTCTAAAGTTTGCAATAGTGCAGGGTGTACTTTGGCAGTTACTATAACAGTTTTCATTGCATTTTAAAAGTAAGTGCAGCAAAATCGGCAACGCTTAATTGCTCGGCACGTTTATTAAAAATTTCATCTTGCAGGGCGGCTGCTTCAAAGAGCGGTTTAACCGCATTGCGCAGGGTTTTGCGGCGTTGGTTAAAAGCCATTTTTACCAGCATAAACAGGTGTCTTTCACTTCTTATAGAGGGCCTTTCTTTTAATGCCATTAATTTAATAACAGCGCTTTTAACTTTTGGGGGTGGTGTAAATGCATCTTCATCTACTTCAAACAAATACTGCGTGCTGTAAAAAGCTTGTACCAATACGCTGGTAACGCCATATACTTTGCTTCCTTCTTTGGCCACAATGCGTTGCGCCACTTCTTTCTGAAACATGCCAATCATAACTGGTACCTGCTCTTTCCACTCCAATACCTTAAAAACAATTTGGGTAGAAATATTATAGGGAAAATTGCCCACTACCGTAAATTGATTTTCAAAAGGCGGCTCAATATCTAAAAAGCTTTTATGAATAATATGGTTTTGCAGTGCCGGGTATTTTTGCAATAGATATTGCACTTTCTCATCATCCACTTCTACACACTTTAAACTACAATCTTTTAACTGCAATAAATATTTAGTAAGTGCACCGCCACCCGGGCCTACTTCTAAAAGCTGTTGCAACGGTTCTTGCTGCAGCGTGGCAACAATACGTTCGCAAACTGTTTTGTCTTTTAAAAAATGTTGCCCCAGCGCTTTTTTGAGTGTATACATTACAGCAAAAATACAATAGTGTGCGCAAACAGAGTAGTTGTTTTGGGTGGCCGGCATAGGGTACTTTGGGCAGCAGTGGTTGCGTCGCACACTTCAACAGATGATACGGTATCAGCCAAAAGGCTTTGGGTGCAGGTTTAAACCATAACCCCAATACCTTTTACCATTGCTGAAGTGTGCGACGCAACGATGCCGAGCCGGGCACCACTGTTGGCTATAAAAACACAAAACCCTTTCAGTTGAAAGGGCTTGCGTTTACTTAAGCTGTCAGTGAGAAATGGTTATTGTTTCAATATTTTTTTTGTAAAAGTATCGTTACCGTTTTTAGCATGCAGGTAATAAGTACCTGTGGGCAATGCCTGTATATTGTTAATGGCAAACCTGTTTACCGGAGCAGTTATACTAAAGTTTTCTTTTCTTACAACACGGCCGTTTGCATCTAGTAACTGCACTGATAGTGTGTTGCGGGAGATAGTGGTAAACTCAAACTGAATTGAAGTGGATACAGGGTTTTGCAATAGTTTAAACTGTGCTTTAGCAACTACCCGTATGGCCACTACGCTTGAATAACTGGTAACTCCATCTTTACCTGTAACCTTTAAACGGTAAAAATAAGTAGCCTCCTCTGCTGCAGTTAAAGCATCGTTATATGTATTGCTGTTCCATTCAGCAATATTGCCAAACGTTTTAATGCTGGTGTAACTATTGCCATTTATACTTCTTTCAAGCTCAACTTTAGCAACATCATTTATTTGGCTGATATTCCACTTTAGTTCATTATAACTTGTTTTATTACTGCCTGTGAATGTGGTTATTTTTACAGGAAGAATGGTATTGGTTGCCAAATCACTGATCCATACACTTTTGCCGTGTGTGGCAGCAACCAGTTTATTGTCGGCACTTATCTGAAGATCGAATACCATTGCAGCGTCTGCAAAGCCAGCATTAAAGTCGAACCAGTTGGCGCCGCGGTTAGGGCTAACATACACACCCAAATCGCAACCCGCGTAAATGATATTAGGGTTTAAAGGGTCTATCACAATGGCATTGAAAGGCACATCGGGGAGGCCGGTGCCACGATCGGCCCAAGTGCTGCCGCCATTGCCACTTATATATACATGCGAGCTTCCATACCCACCAAGGGTAACATAAACGCTGTCATCATTTGTTTCGCTGATGGCAAAATCAAGCACGAAGCGATTGGGCAACCCACTGGTTATATTAGTGAAAGAAGTGCCTCCGTTGGTAGATTTAAATACAGTTGGATTGCCTACAACGTTTAGCCGGTTATCTGTTCTTTGTGAAAAAGGAGATAAGGAAACATAAAGTTTATTGGCGTTGGTATTTGAAACTGCCAGTGAGATGGCGGTTTTAAATTGGGCTTCAATATAACTTGTGTTGTTGGCAATAGTGGCATTATTATTTGTCCATGTTGAGCCACTGTTAGTAGATTTATGCATGTTGTCGCTGGCTACATATATAGTAGCTGATGAAGCTTTACTCATAGCAACTGGAGACATAAAGCCAGTGCGATCATCGCCAATAAAAGCCCAACTACTCAGCACCGTTGAATAAGTGCCTGTAACACCTGTTGTTGATTTATTTAGTTTTCTTGCATCGTTTGAAGCATATACAATCTGATCATCATTGGGGTCTATTACGGTAGGGCCACCATCGCCGCTGAACTCTTTTGCCCAAGAGGTGCCACCGGAGTACGACCAAACACCATTATCCTGCAGGCCACCGGCAAAGCGGTTGGCGTTTTGCTTAGATACCCCAAAAGAGGCATAGAATTGCGCAATATTTAAACCATTATTAATTTCATTAAATGTGGGAGAAGCTGCCAATGCATTAGAAGATCTGAAAACGCCCCCATCATTAGCTACGTAGCAAATATTGCTATTGCTGGGGTCAAATTTAATATCATGATGATCTGCATGCATGCTTGCCGCAATAGTTGTTGCTGTGGTAGTAGATACCCGGTAACGATAAAAACCTACTCCACCCATTAACAAACTGTCAGGTCGGGATGGTATTATTGCAACCGTATTTGCAAACCAAAACTGGTATTCGCAGTGGTGCGAGTTTGCTAAACTGGTAAAGGTGCTTCCAAAGTTGGTAGAGCGATACAGTTCAACTTCGCCGGCATCATCGCGGCCAATGCTTGCATAAACAGTATTGCCACTTAAGTAGGCAAATTTTGTGTACCCACTAAAAGAAGTTGGAAGAACACTGCCAACTTTAGTCCAGTTAGTACCACCATCGGTTGTTCTGTAAATACCCTTATCTGCATTAACCAGGTTGCCTACAGCTGCCATCATCTGGTTGGCATTAGTGCTGTTAATTACCACATCAGAAACATAAATTTTATTTAAGATGGGAGAAACAGCCCAAGTTGCACCAGCATCGGTTGATTTAAATAAGCCGTTAGTGGTACAAGCATATACAATATTAGAATTGGTAGGGTCAAATTTTATGGCTTGAATACCAAACAGGTTATCGTAATTTTTTACCAGTACCTGAGACCATGTGGTACCACCATCGGTACTTCTTAAAATGCCCACACCATAGCTGCCACGTGCTTTCCAGATATTGTAGCCAATATTTGCCGTATCCACTCTGTAGACTTCACCGGTTCCTGCTAATAAAATATTGCCGTTACTTGGGTGAAATGTAATAGCCGGTACACCCAATACCGGAAAACCTGTATTGACATAAGACCATGATGTGCCACTATTGGTTGATTTGTAAATGCCGCCACTGGCACTGCCAATAAATAATGTGCTTGTTGTGGTGGGGTGAATGGCAATTGATAAAACACGCCCAACATGCAGGTTGCCTGCTTGCGACCATGCCCCAAAATTGATGTCATCTGCACCAAATGCACCTGCATTGTCTTCGGTACCGGTAATAACTTCTGGTACTTTCATTGCCTTGGCATGTAGCCATGCCTTATAAAATTTATCGTTTAAATCTTTATGATCCGGGTAGGCTCTGGCCTGCCAGAATAATTCCATCTGCCTGTCCGCTCCTTTTTCTTTTTCCTTCTTTTCTTTTTTTGGAGTAGTAAGTGAAGGAGATGTTTTGAAAAGCGATAAGGCGGCAATGCCAACACAGCCGACAATTGCCCAGCTTAAAATAATTTTACGCATACGGTTTCTCAGGATTTTTTTATAGGATTTTAATTTCGGGATGATGTGTTTTGCATCATCCCGAAAAGAGTTATTTCTTCAGTAATATTTTATGAACAGTGTTACCAGACTCTTTTATAATGTTAACATAGTACACACCATTTGGCATATTCTGTAAACAGTTAGTTTTAATTGAATTATTGCCTGTAATTAATTCGGTTGAGGTGAGCCAGATAGTTTTACCATTATTATCTGTTATTTGTACACCTGCTTTTTCTGTTTTACTGGCGTTTACCTGTATGGTAACCTGTCCTTTTGTTGGGTTAGGCGATACGGTAACAAAACTTTTGTCAATGACTGCTGTTAATGCTTTTACCGCTGTATATCGGGAAGCGCCATCTGCATAATTTAATTTAATCCGATAGTAGATAGTGCCGCTTATTTTATTTTTATCGTGGTAGTAATACTGATCTGGTTGGTTGTTTTGTTTGCTGCTAATATTATTAATAGTTAACCATGTAGCTCCGTCTGTACTTTTCTGTATTTCAAAGTTTGTAATGCCGGTTGATTTTTCAACGGCCCAGTCCAAATCAACTTCTTTTAAACTGTTTTTTTCTGCATTGAAGGTTAGCACTTCTTTGGCTACTAACCAACCCATCAGAACAGGGTAGTCTTCTACTTCTCCATCAGCGTACCAGCCATTCATATTAGCAGCACCCATGCCAGATGCAGTAGGAGCAATTCTTACCCTTAGAAAGGTGTATAAATCTGTTGTAGGGGGCACTGTAATGCTTAACCAACTAAGATTAATATTTTGTGCAGTGCCACTGGTTGAAACGACAGCAGTTTGTGCTTCACTTGCTTCAAATACACCATCACGGTCATAATCTAACCAGGCTACAAGATTTGCATTGGCCCCGGTATTATTATATGCCGATACTGTAATAAAATAGTTTGTAAAACCCGGCAATAATGCGGGTGCAGCACCCATGCCATCTTCATCTGCACCATCGGCGTTAGCGGTTGATGAAGATGTTAGAACAAATTCTCTATCGCAGCTGGCGCCTAAACGTAAATTAACATTGTATTCATGTGTGGCAGGTGCTAATGGGTCAGGGTCATAACTTGCAGGAGCATCTCCGAAATCTGATTTTGGACGGAAAGGACCGGCTGCATCTCCGGAGGCACCAATACCTGGCGATAAACCGGGTGTCCAATTTAAACCAGTACCTGTAATTTTTGTTTTAGGGCCCACACCGCCTGCGCCATTATATACACCTATAGAATCATACGCCCAATATATAGTACCATCCCATAATGTAGCATTTTGCCTTGGCCTGTTATAAGCCGGCATGCCAGTATAATTCTGATCCAGATTACCGGTTTGTAAATTATAATGATAGTAATTAGCCTGGCCTGATCCGTTAGCGCCATCAAAATTATAAAGAATGCCATTGTTGATGGTAAAGTCATTCCAGTCAAATAATGCAGTGCCAGCCCCATCATCCGCAGGTACTGCAAACACCTGAGCCACATTTACAATACTTCCCGCAGCATTTAATTTGATGCGCCAAATAATGGTCTCACGCCCCGCATTGTTTGAAGCACCATTTCCCTCTACCCCAAAGTACAAGCAACTATCATAGTAGCAACAACCAGCAGATTCAACACCTCTGTTAAATGAAGGTATGCCCAGGGTATTTACATCTGAAACAAACGTACTCATCGTTTCAGTATTGTAATCATATTTTCTTATTGATTTGGTTGAAGCGGGGGTGCTGGTATAATCATACACATAATACATATTATGTCCTTTATGGTCGTAGCCCATGCCGTTTACATAGCGGGGTGTGCTTAAATCTTGAAACAGAAAAGTTGCCGCACCTGTGGCCACGTTTATAAATGATACTGTATTACTGTCAGGCGTAGCTAATATATAAGCCGGCTGGCCGGTAAATGGCCTTGCATCTGCATAATAGTTTGTTGGAAAACTGTTGTACACACAAGCAGTAATGTCTGAGAGAAACCAGTTGCCTGCTGTGCCAGACAGATTGATATTAATTGTTTTTACGCCATTAGCTGTAACAGGGCTGTTTCCAGCTATAGATATATTTAAAGTACCACGGGTATCTGAATTATTACTCGCATTTCCATCGGCTGTTGCTACAGGAGTGGCTGTACCACTTCCTGCAATAATAACCCTGCCTGCTGTTAAAACACTCATTGTAATGTTAAGTGGTATCGGAACTCCAGACCCATCGGTTGCAGTAACAGCTGCTATTTGAGAAATATCTATGTCGTATAAACTAAACTGCACGTTTCTCACCACAGAATCAAAAACAATAGTTACTGTACCATTGCCAGAATAAGAAACATCTGCACCTGTACCAAAAGAACCTGTCTCAGCTGTGTTTGTGGTGGCTTCTCCATTGTTGGTAATGGTGGCAGAAGGATAGGTAATAGTAAAACGATTTCTGCCAATAGCAAAACCTTGTGTTTCTGCCATTGCTGTGGTTACATAACCACTATAATTACCACTGGTTACAAGGTAATCCATCAGATCCCAGTTGGCAGAAGCCGTGGTTGAAGTGCCTGGGCATTGTGCCATTGCAGGTTGATAACTTACCAACATTGTAAGTGATAAAAGAACTGCAAAAACAGAACGCTTTAATAGGGTGTAGACCTTATTTTTCATACAGGTTGGATTTATAAATACTTGATGAAACTATTACTCAAAACTAAGAGTAAACGTATATAGGTGGTAATTATTTCGATTAAGAGATGCTTTTTGTCGGTAAGAGTTAATGGGCCTTAATAATTGCGTAAGAATCCGTATGGTAATTAGTAGAATCCCTAAACTGTTTAAAAATATTTTTAATAAGTAAGTGTTGCCAAATGTGTTGCGGCACACGCTGTGCGACGCAAGAATGTTGCTGTTACTACCAATGCCGGGTAACTATTATTGAGCCAGCTATAAAGCAAAGCCTGTCCGTTGTTGCGTCGCACCCTTCATTGGCAACAAAAAGCCCAGCTATTGATGCACACCATGTTTAGGCACAATATTGTACATTTGACCCTTATTAAAAACTAACCATATGAACAGGCCTGTAATTGGTATTTCTTGCGGAGATATAAATGGCATTGGCATTGAACTTATCATTAAAGCAATGGCCGACCAGCGCCTTTTAGAAATATGCACACCGGTTATTTTTGCTTCTAATAAAGTAATTAATTTTTACCGTAAAGCCGTTCCGGAAATAAACTTTAATTACCAAAGTACTAAGGAACTAAACCGCATTAGCCATAAACAAATTAATATTTTTAATTGTTGGGAAGATGAAATTGCTATTAACCCAGGAGTGCTGAATGAAATTGGCGGTCAATACGCTGTAAAATCTTTAGTGGCGGCTGCAACGGCACTAAAGGAAAATAAAATACAGGGCCTTGTAACAGCCCCCATCCACAAAAAAAATACACAGAGCGAGGGGTTTAATTTTACTGGCCATACACCTTACCTTAAGCATTTATACAATGCCAAAGATGTGGTAATGCTAATGGTGGCAGAAAATATGCGGGTAGGTCTGGTAACAGAACATGTGCCCGTTGCAGAAGCCGCTAAGTATATTACTAAAGAAGGTATTGTTTCTAAACTGGGTATTTTAAAAGATAGTTTACTAAAGGATTTTGGAATTGATAAACCTAAAATTGCAGTGTTGGGGTTAAACCCGCATGCCGGCGATGAAGGTTTAATAGGCAAAGAAGAAGAAGAGATTATTAAACCAGCTATTAAAGATTTTAAACAGAGCAATAGTAATGTTATTGTGTACGGCCCATATAGTGCAGATGCTTTTTTTGCAAGAGGTCAATATCAAAAATTTGATGCGGTGCTGGCCATGTACCACGATCAGGGTTTGATTCCGTTTAAATCTCTGGCTATGGGAGAAGGTGTAAATTACACTGCCGGTTTGCAAGGTGTTAGAACCTCTCCAGACCATGGTACTGCATTTGACATTGCCGGTAAAAATAAAGCAGATGTAGACTCTTTTCTTGCCGCCATTTTTACTTGTGTAGATATTATTGAACAGCGTATGGAGTATGAAGAAAATCGTAAAAACCCTTTGAAGCGGGTTACCGATAAATTATTAGCTGGCGCTGTGGATGAGCGCATTGATGAAGGATAAAATTAATTAAACACGGCATCACTTATACCTTTATTTATTTCATAAGTGCTGTAGGTAATTTCTATTTTACCCCGCTGGTCTTGTTTTCCGGCGGGTTTCTTTTTTTCCGAACCGTCATCATAATCAAATGTTACGCCTTTGGGTAATTTGTATTCGCTGGTATTAAATGTAAAAATCACCTTGTCGGGCAGGGCATAAGTGGCGTATTTATTATACATTAACTGCAGTTCATGCGTGCCATTCTCCCGGGTGGTAGTTTTAGCCTGTAGTACCAAAAGCCGGGCTACATCAATATATAATGTTGATAATACCACTTCGCTATTTTCTTCTGTTGGCAACAGTTTAATAACCCGTACTGTAATGCCGCTTAAGGTTGAAGTGCCTGCATCTAAAGCCTGGTAATTACCTTTTAAAACGGTATTTAAGCTAATGCTTACTGTGCCTTTGGGCACCAGCGATATGCCTTTCTCGTTCTTTATTTTAAGCTTATCAGGCTTTTTAAAATAAACAGTTACCTGAGAGTTGGGTGCTTTTAAAAAACTGATATTAGTTTTCATTTCACCCGTAGCCTTGTAGTTATTTACCTGCTCCAGTTTTAATTTTACTTTCTCAATTAATTGTTCGGGTGTTACGGCTTGTGCCTGAGAAACAAGGGCGGTAAAAATTAGCGGTATAAATAACAAAGCGTGTTTCATTAAATATTTTTTTACTACTGTCTTTTACAGCTAGCTTAAAATGTCTTTTCTTTTAAATATTGAAATAGCGGCGCCAACAAATAAAACAATATAGCTTAATAGAACTGCCATGCTTTTTAAAACAGCTGGCAGGTTTTCAATAGAACCGGGTATGCTGGTTCCTTCACCATCTGTTTTTAAATAAAAGAAACCTTTCCAGGCCAGCATATGAGAAGTAAACAGATAAGGCTTCACCGTGCGGTCGTATAAAGGTATTTGCATTTCAGAAAGAATGGTAAATACAATTACAATACTGATGGTTGCAACAATGGGCCCAATAGAATTATCTGCAAAAATGGAAAGTAAAAATGCCAGCGCTGCCACGGTGGTAAGTGCTACTGTGGCATAACCAAATGCAGCAATATAGCGCCAAAGTACATCGTCTTTCTTTATAACTTCAATCACATCGTTACGGGCAACTATTATATCATTGGTGTCAAATAAATAAATGCTTAAGGCCAATGCCAGCAAGGCCATCCATAATAAAAGCATTGCGGTATAGATAGTGGCTGCAAAAAACTTAGCCAGCATTAATTGCGTTCTGCTTATTGGTTTTGTAGCCAGCAAACGCAGGGTGCCCATATTTGCCTCTCCGGCTACTAAATCTCCGGCCACCAGGGCAATTAATAATGGAATATGTATGAGCAGTAAGTTTAAAATAACAAAGCAAATAAAAAAGCCATTCAAAATATTATCAAATGGTATTTCTAAGGAGTCTTTCAAACTGCCCAGCACAAACTCAATATAAGAACGGCCATCAAATTTTAGCGCAACCTGTATTATAAGTACCATGGCAGCAATGGCACCAAAACTAATATAGGTGCGTGGCTTGCGAAAAATTTTAAACAATTCAATTTGTAAAAGTTGCCACATGTTGATTGTTGCCGGTTAGTGATAAAAAATATTCTTCTAAAGAATTGCCAGGTTGTAAACCCAGCACTGGTATATTTAAGGCCACCAGTTCCTTATTTAATAGTGCCACCTGTTCTTTATGCACCTGAAATGTAATACTGGTTCCACTGGTTTTAGTTATTGCGCTTTCCCACTTGCAGTCTTTAAGCCGGCTTAACGCAGCACTAACATCATCAGTACTTAGCTTAACAATGGTTTTTGCAGGGTCAAACAATTCAGTCACACTTCCTTCAGCCATTTTTTTCCCTTTATCAATAATCAGCATACGGGTAGCTACCTGTTCTATTTCGCTTAACAGGTGAGACGATACAATAACGGTTTTTTTAAGCTGCCTGCTAAGATGTAAGATAAGATTGCGGATGTCTGCAATACCCTGTGGGTCTAAGCCATTCGTTGGCTCATCCAAAATAATCAAACGCGGGTTATGTACTAATGCTACTGCAATACCCAGTCGCTGTTTCATTCCCTGAGAGTAGGTTTTTACTTTACTGGCAGCTCTATCGGCCAAACCAACTACTTCCAATTGATCCATCAATTGGTTTTTGGTAAGCCGCAATCCGCTCATTTTACCAAACAGTGCAAGGTTTTCGTAGCCTGATAAATATTTATAAAGATCGGGTCTTTCAATAACAGCACCTACCTGTTGCAAAATTTCTCTACGGTGTTGCCGCAGGTTCATACCAAACAGCTCCATAGTTCCGCTGGTGGGTGCTATCAGCGTTAACAACATTCTTATAGTGGTAGATTTGCCTGCCCCGTTTTGCCCTAAAAAGCCATATACATCTGCTTCTTCTACTGTAAAAGAAAGGTCAGATACGGCTTTAAAATCTTTAAAAGTCTTATTTAAATTTTTTATTGAAACTACCGGCATATTGGGTGCGTTGTTGCAATTTACGGCCTTATAACAGGTTGCAGGTGAAATTTGTTGTAAGTATAAAAATAAAATTATTTGATAACCGGCATTTGTTTTTCATAGCAGCATCCTTGCCACGCTCGGTTCAACGGCAATGCATAATGCGACAGGCAATACTTAATACTACCCTCTTTAAAGCCGTGTTCCCGCTATTTGTAAATTGGTTTATGTAAATTTTGCTATTGGCTATTTAGCTGTAAATGTCCAGTAATCCATCTGGCAACGTAAGAAATACCTGTTTGTTTTTTTTATCAATCCGCTGCAGTGTTTGCTCGTGCACGGGTATTAATGCTTCGTTGTTGTTGTATAGAATGCGGCATAATAACTGGTGGGGTTGTTCAATTACTTCTAACACTTCTCCAATTGGCTGCTCTTCATTTATAAGCTGGTAGCCCAGTAAAGAAATGGGAGAGGACTTGGCTGCATATTTATCAAAATCTGCTTTGTTTAGCCATACTTCTTTTTGTGTTAATACATGGGCAGTTTCACGGGTATCAGCCCCTTCCAGTTTAATATAAATTTCTTCTGCCGTTTTTATTTTAGTGGATTGAATGAAGTGGGGGATCATTTCATCTTTGCGCATTTCTATAAACAATACTTCTAAACCTTTAAGTGATGTTTTTTTGCCAAGGCTGTGTTTTAATACCAACTCTCCTTTAACACCAAAAGTGGCTACCAGTTTACCTATTTTAAAATATTCTGTCATTTAAGTAGTAGTATGTTTTGTGCGTAAAGATAAAGGCATGCACTTTAAAATTGCAAATGCGTTGTGCGCCAAAGTGAAATGAAAGCTTGCTGATACTAGTACCGCCGTACACGCTGTGCGACGCAAGGGTGTTGCGCTGTGCGGTGTGGCCAGGCAACAAAAAATCCCGGTTGTATAACCGGGATTGTATTGACTGAGTTAGGAAATTATTAAGCGTTTCCGTTTTCAGATGTTCTTTCTGGTCTGCGGAAGTTGCCACCTTGTGGTCTTCTGCCGCCACGGCCCATGTTACGTCTGTTTTCTTCTTGTTTTTTACGTATTTGCTCTTCGTGTTCTTTGTGCCATACCGCAAATTTTTGCATTGCAGTAGCATCATCAAACAAACCTAAGCCAACACCGCGTAACAAGTGCTTTAAATAAAGTACGCCTTTGAAAGAAAGGATACGACGCACGGTATCTGTTGGTTCTGCACCTTTTTGTAACCAATCTAATGCTCTTTGGCGATCTAACTGGATTGTTGCAGGAACTGTAAGAGGATTGTACGTTCCGATCTTAGAAATAAATTTACCATCTCTGGGTGCACGGGCGTCTGCCACTACAATAAAGTAGAATGGTCTTTTTTTAGACCCGTGTCTTTGCAGTCTCATTTTAACTGGCATCTTAAATAGACATTTAAATGCGTTAAGAAATAGGGTTAATCCTTTTATATAAAGGGATTGCAAATTTAATCATCTGCAATTATTAAGCAAATTTAATTCTTATGGTTTTTTAAACGGGCTATTTTTTATTGTTTTTTTGCTAAAATGCCTGTTTTTTTAGAATCTTTTACCCATACCCGGCATGCGGCCGCCCATGGGCATTTTGTTCATCATCTTCATCATTTGCTTCATTTGGTCAAATTGTTTCATAAAGGCATTTACATCGGCCAGTTCTTTGCCACTGCCTTTGGCTATGCGGGTACGTCGTTTTTGGTCAATCAGGTCGGGGTTGTTTCTTTCCAACGGGGTCATAGAATTAATCATGGCTTCTATGCCTTTAAATGAATCATCGCTGATATCTACGTCTTTTATGGCTTTGCCTACGCCTGGTATCATGCCCATAAGGTCTTTTAGGTTACCCATTTTCTTTATTTGCTCTAGCTGGGTTTTAAAGTCTTCAAAATCAAACTGATTTTTACGAATTTTCTTTTCCAGCTTGCGTGCCTGTTCTTCATTAAACTGTTCTTGTGCTTTTTCTACCAGGGTGGTAATATCGCCCATGCCTAAAATACGTTGGGCCATTCTTTCTGGGTAAAAAACATCCAGGGTCTCCATTTTTTCACCGCTGCTGATGAATTTAATGGGTTTTTGAACCGTATATTTTACGGTAAGGGCAGCACCACCACGGGTATCGCCATCTAGCTTGGTAAGCACAACGCCGGTAAAGTCTAAACGATCGTTAAATGCTTTGGCGGTATTAACAGCATCTTGCCCGGTCATGGAGTCTACTACAAACAGAATTTCTTGCGGGTTGATGGCATTTTTAATATTGGCTACCTCGGTCATCATTACTTCATCTATAGCCAATCTACCGGCAGTATCTATTATGACTACATTTTTATTTTTGCTGCGGGCTGTTTGTACGGCGTTTTTAGCAATGGCAACTGCATCTTTGGTTTCTGGTTCTAAATGCACGTCTACTCCAATCTGTTCTCCTAATACTCTTAATTGCTCCATAGCCGCAGGGCGGTAAATATCTGCTGCAACCAATAAAGGAGATAAGCCTTTTTTATTTTTAAGGTAATTGGCCAACTTGCCACTAAAAGTGGTTTTACCAGAACCTTGTAAACCGGCTATTAAAATAACTGCGGGGTTGCCTTTGGCATTCAGTTCACTTTCTGTACCACCCATCAGGTCTGCCAGTTCATCTTTTACAATTTTGGTCATTAACTGGCCGGGGCTAATGGCAGTAATTACTTTTTCTCCGAGTGCTTTATCTTTTACTCTATCGGTAAATTCTTTGGCTATTTTAAAGTTTACGTCTGCATCTACCAATGCACGGCGTATTTCTTTTACGGTGGCGGCTATATTGAGTTCGGTTATTCTGCCCTCACCTTTTAGCTGCTTAAACGCTGATTCTAATTTTTCGCTTAATGACTGAAACATAGTTTGCCTTTATTTGTTGCCCGGCGTTGCAATGCGGTTGAAGGGATTGCGACGCAACGATGCTGAATGTTTAACTGACTGCTGGTATTTTACTAAAAAATAAAAGGTGAATGTAAGCTACATTCACCTTTTAAGGTTGCAAATATACTTTAAGTAAAATTATGTGCCGAGGTAACTGCGTAAAATTTGACTGCGGTTGGTAGTTTTTAATTTAGTAATGGCTTTGTCTTTAATCTGGCGCACCCTTTCGCGGGTAAGGCTAAAGCGTTCGCCAATATCTTCTAAGGTCATTGGGTGGTCTATACCTATACCAAAGAAATAACAGATTACTTCTTTTTGACGCTCAGTAAGGGCTTTTAATGACCGCTCAATTTCCAGCTTCAGCGATTCAACGTGCTCTATATTTTTTTCTGTTTTTTCTGCATTGGGGTTTTCCAATAGGTCAATTAAAGTGCCTTCTTCGCCTTCAGAAATAGGGGTATCGGTACTTACGTGCCGCACGTTAATGCTGAGGGTAGAGCGTACTTCTTCAATGTCTAATTGTAGCATATCGGCCAGCTCTTCTGCAGAGGGTTCTCTTTCAAACTCCTGCTCCAGCTGTGAGAATGCTTTTTGTATTTTATTAGTAAGGCCCACTTTATTAAGCGGTAAACGTACAATACGGGCCTGTTCTGCCAATGATTGTAAAATGCTTTGGCGAATCCACCACACGGCATATGAAATAAATTTAAAACCACGGGTTTCATCAAAACGCTGTGCGGCTTTAATAAGGCCCAAATTGCCTTCATTAATAAGATCGGGCAAGGAAAGGCCTTGGTTTTGATATTGTTTTGCAACAGATACCACAAAACGAAGGTTGGCCTTGGTTAACTTATCCAGTGCACGCTGATCACCCTGTTTAATCATTCGGGCCAGCTTCACTTCCTCTTCAGGGCTAATGAGTTCTACTTTACCAATTTCCTGCAGGTATTTTTCTAAACTCTGCGACTCCCTATTGGTAATAGATTTGGAGATTTTGAGTTGACGCATGCTCATGGGTAATAATTTTGGATTACTGGTTTTTTCAGGTGAATGGATTTCATAAATAACGCAGTTTCAGTTATTTTCTTATGTATGGGCAGTTTTCTTTTGAATGGTGCTGCTTATACGGCTATCTATAAATGCCTGTTTTAAGGGTAAATTGGCAACTGATTGTGTTTCAAACCCGTTGGCTATAATTTTAATAGTGGTTTTTTTTATTAATACTCAAAAAAAGTAGCTCTAAAATTTTGCCACGTAAAATAAATTTCTATAATTGCACCATTGGACGATAATATGATAATGATCAAGAGATGAAGAAACAACTATTTACGTTAGAGTACCCGGTTCGGTGTTCCCCTTCTATCCTATACGAATTCTTAAGCACTCCTGCAGGCATGCAAGAGTGGTTTGCAGATAAAGTAGACGAAAGAGACAATGTTTTTATGTTTTCATGGAGCGGTTCAGTAGAGCAGGCGGAAGTTTTAGAAAAAGAAGAAGATCAGTATATCCGCTTTCACTGGTTACATGCACCTAAAGAAGAATATTTTGAATTCAAAATAGAAAAATCTGAGGTAGCTAATCAAACCATTCTGATAGTAAAAGACTTTGCTGAAAAGAAAGACATAAAAGATCAAAGCCAATTGTGGGGCCATCAGATTAAAGATCTTTTTCACCGCATCGGCAGTTAATTTTATTAGGTAGCTAGCAGCAAAACTTTGTTCAACCATGGTTGCGTCGCACTCTTGTGCCGTAGCAATCAACTCAGCCCAATAATTGTAGCAATAGTGCTGTATTATCGGCTAGCTTTGTTACTGCATGGTTCCATTCTTGCAGCGGGCATACAATGGTAAATTTAATAAATGGCATTGTTTTTAAAGCTTCTTCAGAGGGCCAGTTATAACCAAGGCTGCATGCATATTCTTTTTCAATATTGAAATTAAATTCGTTATTGCCTGTTGCAATAAACAAGTTTTCTGAAATTGTTTTATTAGCGGCAATAGCTGCTGCATAGGTTGCCGCATAGCTTCCTTTTAAATGCAGTGTGGTGCTAAAGTAGTTACCCCACCAAAAAAAATTGCGTACTGCAAAAACATCTTGTTTAGAAAACACGCGTGGGTAATCCAGTACCATGTAAGGCAACTGCTCATACTGCTCGCCTTTAGAAATTTTTGGCGCATTTTGCCAAATAGTTGTGCCTGTAATTTTACCGTAGCGCTGAGAGGCCGTTTGCATTTCTGCTGCAACCGCCCCCAGCACCTGGTACACTTTAGCCGTAATGCGGTGCTTTGTTAAAATCCAGTCTTTATTTAGTATCAGCTCTGATTCATTTGCTGAAAGCTGTATTTTTGACACTTCCATACAGTAAAGTTATTCATCAAAAAAACAGCCCCGGCCTTTTGTGATAAAAAAGTTAGACCAATTAATTCTTAAAGCGTTTGTAGGGCCTTTTATTGCCACTTTTTTTATTACACTTTTTGTATTAGTACTGCAATTTTTCTGGTTATATATTGATGATATTGTGGGTAAGGGGCTTGACCTTGGTACTATTGGCCGGCTAATGAGTTATGTAAGTGCTACGGTGGTGCCACTGGCGCTTCCACTGGCAGTACTGTTATCTTCTATAATGACTTTTGGTAACCTGGGCGAAACTTTTGAACTGGTAGCTATCAAATCGGCTGGTATTTCTTTAAGCCGGTTTATGAGGCCCTTATTAGTAGCCTGCTTGTTTATTTGTGGTATTGCATTTTTGTTCAATAATTATATAATACCAGTTGCCAATTTAAAACTCAATACACTTAAATACGATATCATTGTTTCAAAACCCGCTTTTGATATTAAAGAAGGCATGTTTTACGATCGTATTGACGGATATGTTATTAAAATAGGAAAGAAGGAGAAAGACGGCACCACTATACACGACATTGTAGTGTATGAAAAAAATTATGGCTTACAGGATAATGTAATTTTTGCTAAGCATGGCCAGATGCGGGTTTCTGATGATAAACGTTTTTTAGAGTTTCATTTGCAAGATGGTTGGAGGTATTCTGAAAAAGGCGAGCGAAATAATTTAACTACAGAATATGTACGCATGGGCTTTAAAAACTATAAGAAAGTATTTGACCTTAGTTCTTTTAAATTGAATAAAACCGAAGACAGTGTATTTAAAGATAACTGGCGCATGCTAAGTATACGGCAGTTAAATAAATCAATTGACTCATTAGTAGTAGTAACGGCCCGTTATAAATCAAAAGTAAAGACAGAAATGACTGGGTATCTTAGTTTTTCAAAATACCTGGATAGTAATTGGAGTAAACACCCCCCTGCTAAAAAGCGTAAAAAATTTGAAGATATTATTGCTGATACAGCAAAAACCTATTCTATAGAAAAGGGCATTACACAGGCAGGTGCTATAAAATCTGCATTAGAAGTAAACGCCGTAGAGTATGATAGTAAAAGAAAAGATTTGCGCTTTCATTTAATAGAATGGCACCGCAAGTTTACCATGTCTGTGGCTTGCCTGGTATTATTTTTAATTGGTGCTCCATTGGGCTCTATCATTAGAAAGGGAGGTATTGGTACACCGCTGGTATTTGCCGTTATCTTCTTTGTTATCTTCTTTTTGCTAAACAATTTTGGAGAAAAATTTGTGAAGGAAGATGTATTGAGTCCGTTGGGTGGCATGTGGGTGGCTACAATTGTTTTAATACCAATGGGCCTTTTCTTAACCGTTAAGGCAATGCGGGATTCGCAGTTATTTAATAGCGAATCTTATTTAAGAGTATTTATGGTTATTAAAGGGTTTTTTAAAAAAACAAGCAGAGAAGAGACTACAAATAATATGTAACTTTATTTTACAATACCAATTATATGCCTGCATCTAATCACTCTCGCAGAAAATTTATAAAGCAAACCACACAAACCGGATTATTAGTTGCCGGCGCAGGTGCTCTTCATTTGAATGCATGGGCATTAGGGGGTATTGCTAACAATTTACAAACGGGGTTTGATCAAACTCCATTGCCTTATGCATATGCGGCGTTAGAGCCTTTTATTGATGCTGCAACAATGGAGTTGCATTACAGCAAACATGCCGCTGCGTACGCTAAAAATTTAAAGGAAGCAGTGGTTGCAGAAAATATAAATACACAACAATTGCTTGAAGCTGCCTTGGCTACCACCTCAAAATATTCTACCAAGTTTAGAAACAATGGAGGCGGACATTATAACCACGAGCTTTTTTGGCGTTGTATGAAGCCCGGAGCTGCTGCTGCCAAACCAGAAGGTGCATTGGCAAAAGCAATTGACAATAGCTTTAATTCTTTTGAAGCTTTTAAAACCCAATTTGCAGATGCTGCTAAGTCTCGTTTTGGTAGTGGTTGGGCCTGGCTGATAATTAGTGCTGATAAAAAACTTAAAATAAGTTCTACGGCAAACCAAGATAATCCGCTAATGGATATTGCCGAGGTAAAAGGAACGCCTATTTTAGCTTTGGATGTTTGGGAACATGCTTATTATTTAAAATATCAAAACCGCCGCCCAGAGTATATTGAAAACTGGTTTAAAACGGTAAACTGGGAGTTTGTAGCGCAGCGGTTTTCAGGTATTTAATTTCTTCTTTTTATGAATAAAGCCTACCACTTGCATTTGGTTATAGTATTCATTACAAGTAGTGGTAATCATGTTTGTTGAAACCAATGTATAATCAATAGTTATCTATAATTTATCACAGCTATTGTTCATTAATGCGATACAGATGAAGTGTGCGACGCAACAATGTTAAACATGGTTATGATGCTGGTTACATTCATCTGCCTTATTTTAAAAACCCACTTCATTACATTTTTGTAATTTGCAGCCCTTAGTTAAATACCTATGCATAAAAATTTAAGAAGAGAGCAGGCATTGGAATATCATGCCAAAGGAAGACCCGGTAAAATTGAAGTAATTCCTACCAAAGAAGCAAAAACACAACGCGACCTGTCATTAGCCTACAGCCCGGGCGTAGCTGAGCCTTGTAAAGAAATACATGCCAACCCTGAAACGGTTTATAAATACACAGCAAAGGGCAATCTGGTGGCTGTTATTAGTAATGGAACGGCCGTTTTGGGTTTGGGCGATATTGGCCCTGAAGCAGGAAAACCTGTAATGGAAGGAAAGGGTGTGTTGTTTAAAATATTTGCTGATATTGATGTGTTTGATATTGAGATAAACGAGAAAGACCCTGTTAAGTTTGTAGAAATAGTAAAAGCATTAGAGCCCACTTTTGGTGGCATTAATCTGGAAGATATAAAAGCGCCGGAATGTTTTTATATAGAGCAGGAATTGAAGAAGCAATTAAATATTCCGGTAATGCACGATGATCAGCATGGTACTGCAATCATCAGTGCTGCTGCATTATTAAATGCGTTAGAAATACAAGAAAAGAAAATTGAGAAAGTGAAATTTGTGGTCAATGGCGCTGGTGCAGCGGCTATTGCTTGTATAAAATTATACCAGGCATTGGGGGCTAAACCAGAAAATTTTAGGGTGTATGATAGTAAAGGGCTCATACATGAAAGCCGTAACGATTTGGATGAACTGAAGAAAGAATTTTTAAACACTGGTAAAAATCTTTCTTTAAAAGAGGGCATGAAAGATGCTGATGTATTTATTGGCTTAAGTAAAGGCAATGTACTGTCAAAAGAAATGGTAAAGAGCATGGCCATGCGGCCAATTGTATTTGCTATGGCCAACCCCGACCCCGAGATTGGATATGAAGATGCTGTTGAAGTGCGTAATGATATTATTATGGCCACTGGCCGCAGCGATTATCCTAACCAGGTAAATAATGTATTGGGCTTTCCTTATATTTTTCGTGGCGCATTAGACGTTAGGGCCAGTAAGATTAACGAGGCTATGAAACTGGCTGCCGTGCGGGCACTGGCAGAATTGGCTAAAAAGCCGGTACCAGAAATGGTGAATATGGCTTACAATGAGAAAACAATTTCTTTTGGACCAACTTATATCATTCCTAAACCGGTAGACCCCCGCTTACTTTCTGTTGTTGCGCCAGCGGTGGCTAAAGCAGCCATTGAAAGTGGTGTGGCAAAAACAACTATTGAAGATTGGGATACCTATACCATTGAGCTAAACAAACGCCTTGGCCTGGATAATCAGTTAATACGTGTGCTGGGCAATAAAGCCCGCAGAGATCCTAAACGTATTGTATTTGCTGAAGCAGATAACTCTAAAATTTTAAAGGCGGCACAAATTTGTTTTGATGAAGGCATTGGTTACCCAATTCTATTAGGCAACGAAGAAAAAATTAAGGCCATTGCAGCCAGTAATCAAATAGACATTGAATCTTTACCCATTATTGACCCCCGCAGCGATGAGCAAGAGGAAAAACGGAAAGAATACGGTAACCTGTTTTTTCAAAAGCGCTGCCGCAAAGGGTTTAATCAATACGAGTCGGTTAAGGTAATGAAAGACCGCAACCATTTTGGTTGTATGATGGTGGATACAGGCGAAGCAGATGCAATGATTTCTGGCTTAACAAAAAATTATCCGGATACTATCAGGCCCGCCATACAAATTATTGGCGTAGAACAAGGTGTTAAAAAAATTGCAGGCATGTACCTGCTGTTAACCAAACAGGGGCCTTTGTTTTTGGCAGATACTACGGTAAACTTTAATCCTACTGCAGAAGAGCTGGCAGATATTACCTTGCTGGTAGCTAAAGAAGTTAAGAACTTTAATATAGTGCCACGCATTGCTATGTTAAGCTATTCTAATTTTGGCAGCAGCGATTCTGCTGAAGCCAGCCTGGTAGCTAAAGCCACTCAGTTGGTTAAAGAAAGAAACCCGGGTTTATTGGTAGATGGAGAAATGCAGGCCAGCATGGCATTTAATAAAGAGTTGTTGAAAGAAAATTACCCTTTCAGTCCGCTTGTGGGGCAAGATATTAATACACTCATTTTTCCTAACCTTGCAGCGGGTAATGTGGCCTATAATCTGTTGAAAGACGTAGGTGGTGCTGATGCGATTGGTCCTATATTGCTGGGCTTAAATAAACCTGTGCATATATTGCAATTGGGTAGTTCTGTAAGAAGTATTGTTAACATGGCACTGGTAGCGGTTATAGATGCGCAAACAAAAAACAAAACCAATACCCGCGATGCAATACAGAAATCGGGCTGGTGGAAAAATTTTAAAAGCACCAGCAGAGATATGTAAAAGCATCGTGTTGATAATAGTGCTGCTGTTGAACGGAGCGCCGCAACAATGCTGCCTATTGAGATAATGATGACCCCATCATTATCTCTCAGAATTTTGAGTTATTTTACAGTAGCAAAACAACTATGACTTTTTTTACCGAGCTGGGACGATACCTGTTGATGATTAAAGGCATGTTTTCTAAACCAGAAAACATGAAAGTGTACTGGAAAGAATTTATGCACCAGTGCAATGATATTGGTATTGGTTCATTGGGTATTGTAGTAATCATATCTGTATTTATGGGTGCGGTAAGTGCGGTGCAAACCGCCTACCAGTTGGTAAGCCCTGTAATTCCAAAATCTACCATTGCACAAATTGTAAGAGATACGGTGATACTGGAGTTTGCACCCACACTGGTTTGTATTGTATTGGCTGGTGTGGTGGGCAGTAAAATTGCCAGTGAGCTGGGTAATATGCGGGTGAGTGAACAGATTGATGCGCTTGAAATTATGGGTATTAATACCAAAGCCTATTTAATTATGCCTAAAGTAGCTGCCGCTTTGGTGGTAATACCCATGCTGGTAGTTATATCTGGCGTGTTGGGTATTTGGGGTGGCCGTTTGGCAGGGGTGGCTTCTGGTATTTTATCGGCAGCAGAGTACGATAAAGGCCTGCTCTCTTCTTTTTTTGCATACAATGTTTTCTTTGCACTTACCAAAGCATATACGTTCGCATTCATTATATCAACCATACCGGCTTACTATGGTTACTATGTAAAAGGTGGGGCTTTAGAAATAGGCAGAAGCAGTACCAAAAGTGTGGTGGTAAGCTGTGTACTTATTTTGTTTGCAGATTATATATTGGCTGCACTATTATTATAACAATAAGCAGGTAGCCGGCAGCAGTACAGCTATTAAGCAGCCGTTGCGTCGCACCCTTCAGCCGTTAGTTGTTTGCGCAGCAGTAAAAAGTATTCATCAATTAGTATTAATGATTGAAGTAAAAAATATTATTAAAGGTTTTGGCGATAAGATTGTGATTAACGATGTTACCGCTACCATGCAAACCGGCAAATGCAATTTAATTATTGGCACCAGCGGCAGTGGCAAAACTGTTTTAATGAAATGCCTGGTAGGTTTGTTTGAACCTGATAAAGGCGAAATTGTTTACAGTGGCCATAGCTTTACAGCCATGGGCGAAGAAGAACGCAAAGAACTACGTCAGCAAATAGGGATGCTCTTTCAGGGCTCTGCTTTATTTGATAGTATGACGGTAGAGCAAAACGTGATGTTTCCGCTGGATATGTTTACCAAATGGAGTTTTGCCGAAAAACTGAAACGGGTTAATGAAGTGTTAGATCGGGTAAACCTGAAAGATGCCAACAAAAAATTTCCGGCAGAAATAAGTGGCGGTATGAAAAAACGGGTAGGCATTGCACGTGCCATTGTATTAAACCCCAAATATCTTTTTTGCGATGAGCCCAACTCTGGCCTGGACCCCCAAACATCATTAGTAATTGATAAGCTGATTAAAGAAATTACTACAGAGTATAATATTACCACCGTGGTAAACACACACGATATGAATAGTGTAATGGAGATTGGCGATAATATTTTGTACATGTACCAAGGCCAAAAAGAGTGGGAGGGCACCAACCAGGAAATTATTTTTAGTAAAAACGACCGGTTAAACAGTTTCATATTTGCCTCAGAGTTTTTACAGGATGCAAAAGACATGCGCATGCTGGAAATGAAAGGAAAAATTGATAACAACCGGAATATGGATGATTTGATAAAATAAGGATATTGCAGCATCTCATTTTGTTTGTTATCTATAAATTCTTCAAATGAAAAAGGCGGTTACATTAGCAAGCATTTTATTAGCAAGCTGTTTTTTATGTGCCCACGAGTTTTGGCTGCAGCCCGATAAATACCAATACCGCCGTGGAGAACTTATTAATGTACGGTTTTGGGTGGGCGAAAATTTTGAAGGCGATAACTGGGCCGGCGATAAAAGCCGCATCAATAAATTGCAACTCATATTACCCGGAGATAAAGATGATTTAGATAACCTGCTTTCAGCAGAAAAAGGAGACTCGCTGCAGTTTAGTGTGTTTGATGAATGTACGCCAATGGTTATTTATAACAGCAACAACTCTTTTATTCAATTAGAAGCAGCTAAGTTTAATGAGTATCTGGCAGAAGATGGATTACAAAACGCTATTGATTACCGTAGCAGCAATAATGAATCTGATTCAATAGGCAGAGAGCTATACCAACGCAGTGTTAAAACCATTTTGCAGGTGGGTGCTTATAAAACCCCGGTTAGTAATGCCACTATATTGCCGTTAGATATTATTCCCCTTTCGCACCCCTACCAGTTAAAAGAAGGAGACCCCATAACGTGCCGGGTGCTTTTTAACAAGCAGCCATTAAGCAACCAGCTAATAAAAATATGGCACCGCTTAAATGGCCAAACTGTAAAAGAAGAAATGCACACCAATGAAAAAGGCGAAATCAGTTTTACAATAAGCACCACCGGTAAATGGATGGTGAGTACCGTAAATATGATTCGCCTGCAAAACGACACTGCTCAATGGCAAAGCTATTGGAGCAGCTGTACCTGGGGATATCAATAACTTATAAATCTCTTTTTTTGTTTAGCCAGAAACAAAAAGACCATACAATGGCTATCAGCAAAAACGTATATAAAATATGAATATTTACCTGGTCTAAAGCCTTCTTGTAATCTTCTTCATTAAAGCGGCCTACAAAAGAAGGCGGCGGAATAATACGGTCAGAAATTTCTAGCGGTAAAAAACGACCCAGATCATTGGTATATTTTTTAAGTAGCCCCATGCCCATGGGCTCTAGTATTATAAAGTAAAAAACAAAAATACCCAATGCTATAAATGCTTTACGCACCAGAAAGCCTACCATAAAAGCTATAGAGAGTTGGGCAAAGGTTTGTAATGCAAATAAGCCAATATAATAGGTAAGGCTCCATTTATCTTTAGCATTGGCGCTATCATTATACACACCTATAACCACGGTAAGTGTAGTGTATAATGCCACAATAATGCCAGTAATAATTAATACATCCAGCAGTTTGCTGGCCATAAATTGGTTGCGGTCCCACCCGTCTATAATATTTTGCCGGCTGGTTTTATATGTATACTCATTGGTAATAAGCATTATTACCACAATAGCTGGTATAAAAACAAAGAAAGAAGAAGCATAAGCAGTGGTGCGCCATATTTCGGGAAAGGCAAACGGGTTTCCTAAAAACATATTTGCAATTTGGCCTGCCGCATCTTTTCGCTCAGTAAACTCTTTAAAAATATTGAAGAAAATATAATTAATGCCAGGGTAAGAAAGTGCTGTTAAAGACATTACCAGCCAAAAAGCCCGGTAGTTTTTTATTTTCAACCATTCGGTTCTTAATAATTGTAACATGTATCTGTTGCTGTTTGTGTTTAGTTATTGGTTAGTTCAAAAAAGCGGGCCTCAAGGCGTTTCTTCTTTAAAAGCAGGTGTTGCAATACAATGCCTTTATTAAAGCAATGCTGGTTAATGGCCTCAAGCTGCGCAGTGCCTTTCGGAAAAATAATTTGTAACAGGTTGTTTTCTTCCTGCAATTTTATAACGCCAGTATACTGTTGTAATGTATTTTTTAATAAAGTCATATCTGCGGATCCCACTTCAACAATGTCTTCATCAATTAATACTTCGTCTACTGCGCCGCTGGTAATTAAATCTCCTTTTTTTAATATAGCCACATGTGTGCAAACCTTTTCCACCTCATCTAATAAATGGCTGGCCATAATAATTGTATGCCCTTTACGGTTCAGGTCTTTTATCAATTCACGTATTTCAGCAATACCAACGGGGTCAAGTCCATTAGTTGGTTCATCTAAAACCAGTACTTTGGGGCTTCCTAATAAAGCAGCGCCAATGGCAAGACGTTGTTTCATACCCAAACTGTAGGTGCTAAAACGGCTTTTGCGGCGTTCAAATAAATTTACCTTATGCAAAACATCATCAATGCCATCTGTTTCGTTACCGCGATGACTGATGCTATGCGTAATTTTTAAATTATTAATGGCATTCAGGTAGTGGTAAAAGTTGGGTGTTTCCAGCAAGGAGCCAATTTGTTTTCTTTGTGCCGGAGAACTTGGGTTGTTAAACCATAAAAAGTTTCCTTTATCAGCTTTTAATACATCTAATATGATACTAAGCAATGTGGTTTTGCCACTGCCATTGGGCCCCAGTATACCAAATACTGATCCTTCGGGTACATTAAAAGAAACGCCTTTTAGCGCCTGTATTTTGCCGTAAGATTTTGCAATGTTTTGTAAGGTAAGTACTGACACAGATTATATTTTTTAACAAGATACTGTTTTAAATACTACCTATGGTGCCGCTTGTAAATTTTATGTAACCCGCTTTAGTCCCGAACGGTTAGGATCATAGCATCTTCGTTGCGTTGCACACTTTAACTACGGTAAAAGGTATGGGGCTAAAGGCGTTTAGCTGCGGCACTTTCAACTGTACAAGTGTGCGACGCAACGATGTTGCCACAAGCACTGCCGCTGGTAAACTATTTTACAAAATTCATTAATAATGGAATTAGATAATAAGAGAAGAGTGTAATTAAAACAACTGCTACCAGGTTCATAACAAAGCCAGCTTTGAGCATGTCTTTTAATTTTAAATAGCCGCTGGCAAAAACAATGGCATTGGGCGGAGTGCCCATAGGCATCATACTGGCACAACTGGCACCTAACGTCATAGGCAGGCCCAAAAGAAGCGGGTTAATACCCAGTGCATCTGCAATGCCACCCATTACAGGGGCAAAAACAATTACCTGCGCCACATTGCTCATCAGCTCGCTTAGAAATAAAGAAATAAAGGCGGTTAAAAATATAAGTAAAAATAAAGAGCTGCCTGCATAACTGGCCACCCAGTTACCCAATTGTGTAATAAGGCCGGCTTTTTCTAAAGCAGCAGCAAGGGTAAGGCCGCCACCAAATAATAGTAAAATGCCCCAGGCCATTTTGTTGGTGTCTTTCCATTCTAATAAAGGGGCTGTTTTTTCATTGGCTGTTGCACCCGAAGGAATGGCAAATAAGCTGATGCCTCCGAGCAAGGCAATAATAGTATCATCTAGTTTAATAATGCCGGTGGCGTTAATAAGATCTTTTGTAATCCATAATGTGGCGGTACCAATAAAAACAACCAGCACTCTTTTTTCAGCAACAGAAAGTGGGCCTAACTGTTGCAACTCGGTTTTTATTAATGTTTTTGTAGCGGTGTCAGATTCAATATGATTGGGCATCAGCCATTTTACCAGTACCCAATACAAACTGGTTAAAAGTAATAAAGACAATGGTGTGCAAATAAGCATCCAATCGGCAAACTGTGGCGTGTAATTGTATTTTTTTTCAATAAAAGCAACAAAAGCAACATTTGGGGGTGTGCCTATAATAGTGGCAATGCCGCCAAAGTTAGAAGCATAGGCAATTGAAAGCATAATGGCAGCAGCAAAGGCGTTGGTATTGCCATTGCCTTTGTGGTTTTCTTTTACTACATGTATTACGGAGGCTGCAATTGGAAACATCATCATGGTAGTGGCCGTATTGCTTAGCCACATGCTTAAAAACCCTGTGGCCAGTATAAAACCCAGTATAATACGATTGCCACTGGTGCCCGTAATATTTACTATGGAAAGGGCAATGCGTTTGTGCAGGTGCCATTTTTCAATAGCAAGGCCAAGCATAAAGCCGCCCATAAATAAAAAAATGATGGGGTCTGCATAAGGAGCGGCTGTTTCTTTTATAGTGGCCACTTTCATTAAAGGGAACAGTACAAATGGCAGCATGGCTACTACTGGCATGGGTAATGCTTCTGTAACCCACCACGTAATCATTAAAACAGCAATAGCCAAAATATTTACCGCTGCCGGGTTTACCTGTAAAGGGTTAAATGTGTAAAACACCCGAAAGAGCACAATGCCAATAATAAACGGCAGCCATTTTTTAAAATTCTTTAATTGCAGCATGAGCTTTTATGTATTCTTTCCGCTAACGTACCGATTATTTTTTATGTAAAAGCGATAAGGCAATAAAGCATCTTCGGCAGCATATGCTACCCCTATACGAGGCCCGCTTTTAATAAGTAAAGGATCTATAGTAAAATTATCTGTTGCCAGATAAAGGGTGTTTTTTAATAACGAAGTGCCACTATGCCGTGTATGTAAGCCCAGTGCCCGGCTTACGTTGCCGGGTCCGCGGCCAATACTGAAATCGGTTGTTTTCTTGTTCATGCGGTGTTGCATAATGCTTAGGCCGGTTACAGGTTCTATACCTCTTATTAAAATGGCATGGGGCACATTTTGCTGGTTGGTTACCACATTAAATAAATGATGTATACCATAACAGAGATACACATAAGCAACACCCCCGTTGGCAAACATTACTTCGGTACGGCTGGTACGGCGGTTATTGTAGGCATGGCTGGCTTTATCTATAATGCCATTATAGGCTTCTGTTTCAACAATACGTCCAATGGTAGTACCTTCTTCAAAGCGGGTAACCAGTAATTTGCCAATTAATTGTTGCGCTAGTTGCACTACATTTTCCTGTAAATAGAAGGAAGCCGATATTTTTTTCATAAAAAAAGCAGCGAGTGACCTAAAGTGATAAATTTACGCACTTAAAAAAAAGTATTTGCTAAAAGATATTGTATTGGCTATACAGGCTTATTATAAAGCACATCGCTTTATAAGCAAGCACCGCCTCTGGAAATGGATTATTTTACCAGGGATTGTGTATATGCTGCTATTTATACTGAGTATGTATTTTTTTGGCAAGAGTGCCACTGCTGTAATTGAATATTTAACAGTTGCCACAGGCCTTAGTGATTGGCTGCATAAAATTGAAAGCGGTTTATTGGGGTTTTTGTTTGCCTTGGGGGGTATTATGGTATGGTTGCTGTTAATGCTGTTTTATTTTTCTTTGTTTAAATATGTTTGGCTTATTGTGGGCTCCCCCATATTTGCATACCTGAGTGAAAAAACTGAAAGCATTTTAGAAAACAAAGACTTCCCGTTTAGCTGGCAACAGTTGTGGAAGGATATGCGACGCGGTATTAAACTTGCACTCAGAAACTCACTCTGGCAAACAGTGTATACCATTTCTATTTTAATACTTTCTTTTATACCTGTAGCAGGTTGGGTGGCCCCGGTAATATCATTATTTGTTGAGTGTTACTACTATGGTTTTTCCATGTTAGATTATAGCTGCGAACGGCACCAGCTTACCCCATCTCAAAGCATTGCATTTGTAGGCAAGCGTAAAGGGTTGGCTATTGGTAACGGACTTGTATTTTACCTGTTTCATTTGTTGCCGGTAATTGGTTGGGTATTTGCACCAGCATATGCTGTGGTTGCTGCCACTATTAGTATACATTACCAGGAAAAAGAGGTATAATTTTTTATTGCAACACATAGGGCTTTGCTGATGTTTTTACATTGTTAACCTGGTAAGCGGCTACGCTGCGAACAATGTATCTTTTTCCACATACTTTACAATCGCTGTTGGTATACACATAATTGGTGAAATAATAGGTCTTATGAATGCCGGGCACTTCAACTTTCCATTCTTTTGTTATTTCTAAAGTAAACCTGAAGTTGGAAGGGCTCAGATCATTTTGAGGAATATCAAAAATGAAAGGAATGCTATCCCGCCTTATGGTAAAATTACTGCCGGGTTCGTAGCCTATCATATAAATGGTATCTGCATCTTTTTTTGCAATAGCACCAGTACTAAAGGTTAGGTTTTCATCGCCTCCGCATATTGCTTTGCAACAGGCAGTTAATACCAATACCAAAATTGGTAAAGCAAGCATCCAGCTTTTTTTAAAAAATGGCAGCATCATAAATAGTATTGGTCTTTTTTTTTTGACAGTATTAAGCTTCTTTTTGTTGCTTTAGTTATCCACAATAAAATGAGTAAGCCTGTAGCTATGAGTATTTTGCAACAACAGTAATTTTCCTATCGTAAATACTGGCGGGGTTAAAACAAAGTTTGGCATAAGAATGGCAAATTTCAATGTACTTAAAGTTACTACCTATGAAAAAAACCATTGCTCTGAACATGTTGTTGCTGGCTGTTTGTTACTTATTGCTATTAGTAATAGCCCATGCTTAGCCAACCGTCGGCCTTGGTGGAACCACAAAAAAAGGGATGCTGATGCATCCCTTTTCTATAAGTCAGATTTGGTTATCGTATACTTCCGCTAAAATGAAGCGTGGAAGGTATCATATCAAATACTTCTTCATCTTCATTCAACTCTATATTCAGTAAATAATCTTCGTTGGTTTTTAATGTTACTTTATCGCGGGTATATTTTCTGTAACCATCTTTTTCAAAAGTAAATTTGTAAGTACCCGGTTTCAGGTCGGCCAGCGAAAAATTGCCACTGCCATCACTTAAAACTACTTTTTCTTTCTTGGTGGTATTATAGGCGGTAACAATAACATCTTTTAGGGGCTTGCCGGTTTCTGCATGGGTAATATTGCCGGTCATATCTGGCTCTGCTTTGTTTTTCTTTTCGCCATTATTTTCATTATTAGCAAATGATGCCGTAATGCATAAAAACAAAGAAGCCATTGCTAATAAAATTTTTCTTTTCATACAAAGAGAGTTTGGCTGTTATCAATTTCTTACCTCACCACAAACGTTTGCAGTTTAAAGTTATGGCTTTTTAAATGGTTCGGCTATAGTTTGTAAAAAATCTGCCCAAATTTCTTTCACCACTTCAGCCGCAGGTTTAATTTCTTTAACAAGCGCCGCTACCTGTCCAATTTCAAGCTCACCTTCTTCAAGGTTTCCTTCAAACATTCCTTTTTTAGCACGTGCCCGCCCCAGTAGTAATTGCAGCTCTTCCGCTGTAGCGCCCCGGTTTTCGGCTTCCTGCACTTGTTTATAAAAGCTGTTTTTTAACAACCTTACTGGTACCAGTTTTTTTAAGCTTAGCTGGGTATCGCCTTCTTTGCTGCCAATAATCATCTCTTTAAAGTTATCATGAGATGAGGCTTCTGTGGTTGCAACAAACCGGGTTCCTATTTGCCCACCCGCTGCCCCCAAACTCATAACCGCAAATAATTGCCTTCCTGTGGCAATGCCACCTGCCGCAATAACTGGTATTTTAACGGCCTCGCAAACGGCAGGTACTAAAACAAGTGTGGTAGTTTCCTCTCGGCCATTGTGGCCGCCGGCTTCAAAACCTTCCGATACTACTGCATCGCAACCGGCATCTTCTGCTTTTTTTGCAAAACTGCTGCTGCTTACCACATGCACTACTTTACAACCCGCGTTTTGCAAAGTTTGTGTCCATGTTTTGGGGTTGCCGGCCGATGTGAAAACAATGGGCACCTGTTCTTCAATAATGGTTTTAATATGCGCATCAATATCGGCATATAGCAGCGGCAGGTTTACAGCAAAAGGTTTGTTGCAGGCAGCTCTGTATTTAGTAATATGTTCTTTTAAAACCTGCGGATACATGCTGCCAGCCCCCAACATACCTAAACCACCTGCATTGCTTACTGCACTGGCAAGGCGCCAGCCACTGGCCCAAATCATACCGGCTTGTATAATCGGGTAGTCAATATTAAATAACTGTGTAATGCGGTTGGTAAATGGCTGCATAAAACATTTTTCTGTTTAAATATAACAAGCATTGGCAGATGGTGGTTACAAAAGGCGGTACAATTTTTTTATAGCCAGCATCAGTATTTCATGGCAACAGCCGTTGCGTCGCACACTTCAACAGTAGAAATGCTATAAGCAAGAAGGGGTAAGGTATAGCACCTTATACCCAACACCCCAAACCTTTTACCATAGTTGAAGTGTGCGACGCAACGGCTGCTGAATATAGCGCTGCGGCTGGGTACCCAATAAAAAAGCGGCAACACAACGTGCTGCCGCTTTTTTATACAGTGAAATATTTAAAGCTCTTCTTCCTCTTCTTCTGGCATAATGCGTTTTAATTTTACTGTTTGCACTGGTGCCACAATTAACGGAAATTTTTCTACCGTAACATTGGAGGGATCTAAACCAAAACCGCGTTCTTCAGAAAGGCTCAGCTCTTTTAGCCAAAAATGCAGTTTCATAATAATACGCTCTAAGAAAGGCAATTCATTATCCTGGCTCAGGTATTTTTCCATTACAATAAACTGAAAGTCGCCCACTACGTTGTTGCGCTCTAAGCTTTCGTAGCGGCTGGTTATATTTACTTCTTTATTATTTACCAGCTCTTCTACCACCTTACGAAACATAAGGTTTATTTTTTGTTCAATTCTAAAACCTAGCCTAAACTCAACCCGTATAATATCGTTGGGTATAATATGCTCTACAATATACTCGCAGGTATAGGGGTCGTCTAATGTATCTACATGCACAAACCAATAAATATCGGCCCGCTTTGGTTTTTTATTAAGTATAGAGTAGATAATCTTATGCTCAATTTCTTTGGGGTTATTAGCACTGCTCATATACACCAGGTGCGTGGCGTGTTTGGGTACTGTTTTATCATTACTTAGCTCCTGTATCTGTGGTATATAATGTTCTAACCGTACAAACTCTACGTAGCGGTTTTTAATTTTACGGCTGCGAAACCAGGTATACATTACTGCAAACAAGCAACCACCCACAATTAAAGCTACATAACCCCCGTGTGGAAATTTTTCTAAGTTGGCAAACATGAAACTGAATTCAATGGAAAGATACACGGCCAGATATAGGTAAATAAGTATGGGTACTGTACGTTTTGTAATTAAATAATTGGCAAACAAAATAGAGGTGGCAATCATACAAAGTGTAATGGCAAGTCCATAAGCCGCTTCCATATTTGATGATTCGCGGAAGTATAACACAATGCCAATGCAACCTATAAACAAAATGGTGTTAATGCCAGGTATATATAATTGCCCTCTTTCTTCAGTAGGGTAATTAATTTTCATTTTGGGCCATAGGTTTAAGCGCATGGCTTCGCTAATTAGCGTAAACGAACCGCTGATTAAAGCCTGGCTGGCAATAATGGCTGCGGTGGTAGCAATAATAATACCCGGTATTATAAACCAATCGGGCATAATGCGAAAGAAAGGATTGAAACCACCAGCTATCATTTTTGCTGTAATCAATTCATTTTTATGTTCAGATAACATCCAGGCACCTTGGCCAAGATAGTTTATTATCAATGCCGACTTTACAAAAATCCATGAGTAGCGGATATTGGCACGGCCGCAATGCCCCAAATCGCTATACAATGCTTCTGCCCCTGTAGTACATAAGAACACGGCACCCAATATCCAAAACCCTTGTGGGTAATTACTAAGCAAATCGTATGCATAATAGGGGTTAAACGCTTTAAAAATGCTGATGTCGTCTGCAATATGGATAATGCCCAATATAGAAAGCATTAAAAACCACACAAACATTACCGGGCCAAAAAGCCTGCCGATAGAGGCGGTTCCAAATTGCTGCAGAAAAAATAAGATGGCTAAAATAACCACTACAATAATTACAATGGTTTTAGTTTCAATAGTACCAATATTGGGTATGTTTCTTAAACCCTCAACTGCTGATGTAACAGAAATGGGTGGGGTAATCATACCATCTGCTAATAGTGCAGCACCGCCAATCATGGCAGGTAGCACCAGCCATTTCTTTTGCCTTCTTACTAAGGCAAACAATGAAAAGATGCCGCCCTCTCCGCGGTTATCCGCTTTTAATGTAAGAATAACATATTTAAAAGTTGTTTGCAGGGTTAATGTCCAGATAATGCAGGACAGGCCGCCCAGAATGAGTTGTTCTGTAACTTGTTTGTCTTTTGCAATGGCGTTTAAAACATATAGTGGTGAAGTACCAATATCGCCATAAATAATTCCTAAAGCAACCAGTAAGCCCGCTGCGGTTACTTTGCTGATGTTTATATGTTTGCCCACGTTAAGAGAGAGTTAGTAATAAAATGTTGTCAAAAGGGGTTAAGGTGTTTCTTTCAAATATATGTTTTGGTTATTAAAATAACCGCACCATACCTGTTTGTTGAAACAGAAAACATAATTTCCGGGGTTCCTGACGCATCAGCTGAAAGGGTTAAATTGCTTTAGTAGGTGCGTTTGAGACGTTCGGATTGTTTTAACAAAAACTCCAAAACAACGTATTAAATTGTGTGTTACACTTTAGTAGCACCATACAAAGGTATAGGGAAAAATAATTGGACAGGTTTTTTGTGTACAAGGCTTTCAAAAATCATCAGTTCTTGGTAATGCGGATAAAGGGTTTTTATAAAATTGGCAAATCTTTTGAACAGGTACTACCGTTCTTGTAGATTGGCAGCAACTTATTTGGCGCTTTACCCGTAATTTTAAAAAGAAATTTATTACTACCTATGAGCAGGAAATTTTGCTGGCTAACGTTTGCTTTGCTTTGTTGTTTGGGTACTGCTTTGGCCCAAAGCCCCCGTATTTTTTATACAGAACCCGATAAGGATGATAGCCGCCGCACCAGTTTTGAAATTATTGGTAAACTAAATAACCGGTTTTTTATTTATAAAGCCAACCGCGGAGAAGATGCCATTTCCATTTACGATGCTGAAATGAAATTGAAAGAAAAAATTGAACTGGAATTTACCCCAGACCAGCAAATGATTAATACCGATTTTGTTGCCTACGCTAATTTCTTTTACATGTTTTATCAATATGAAAAAAGAAACGTGGTGTATTGCATGGCCGTTAAGTACGATGCAAACGGTAAAAAATTAACAGAGCCGGTTGAACTGGATACTACCCATATTGGTTTTGCCAATAACAATAAAATTTATACCATGGTAAACAGCGATGATAAGCAACGCATCATGCTGTTTAAAATTAATAGCCGCAAGCAGGATAATTTTATTTTTACCACCCTGCTTTTTGATAACCAACTGATGTTATTACGAAAAGACCGGATGGCCATGGCCATGGAAGAGCGCAACGATTTCTTTTCAGATTTTTTATTAACCAATGAAGGAGACCTGGTGTTTTCAAAATTTATAAAATCGGGGGGTACTGATTTTATAAACAAAGCCTTTATGGTAATAAAATACCCCGATAAGCCACAGTTTACAATAACCGGTATTGGCTTTGGCGAACGGATTATTGATGACATAAAAATTAAAATTGACAATAATAATAAACGCGTTCTTTTTAATGCCTTTTATTACAAACAACGTAGGGGTAATATAGAAGGATTGTACAGTGTGATTTGGGATAAAACTTCTAATGCGCCTTACAAAGAAGCTGTTTTAAAATTCAGCGATGATTTAAGAATGAACGCCCGCCATTCTGATGCTTCATTGCGAATGGCTTTTGATGATTATTATATAAAAAATATTATAGCCCGTAAAGACGGGGGCTTCTTATTAATAAGCGAAATAGAATATGTCTCTACCCGTGGTGGTAATATTAACCGATGGGATATGATGAACTACGGCTGGGGCAGCCCCTGGGTAAACCCCTATAACAGTTGGTACTGGTCTCCAACTTACGGTCCTTATGGCAACCCCTGGAACCGCTGGAACAGCTCTCCCATTAACAGGCACCATGCTGAAAATATGATGATATTATCTTTTGATAAAGAGGGCACATTGGAGTGGAACAATATAATTGCTAAAAGCCAATACGATGATGAAACTGATAATATGGTTTCATTTGCTGTAATGAATACCGGCGATGCTATTCATTTTCTTTTTAACTTGCTGGAACGCCGCAACCTGATGTTAAACGATCACAGCCTTGGTGGCGATGGAAAAGTGACCCGTAATCCCACATTGAAAAATTTAGATAAAGGCTACGAGTTTATGCCACGCTATGGTAAACAAGTAGCCGCCCGGCAAATGATTGTGCCGTGTGTGTATCGCAACTATCTTTGTTTTGCACGTATAGATTTTTAAATCCATTTTCTATAACCAACTAACCCGTGATAGGTATCTTTAAACAAAAAAGCCAGGGTAATGCTTTTGTATTACTCATTTATGCTTTAATAATTAAGTTTCCCATTTTTCTTCATCCGGTGGCGCCAACGCCTAACGATGGGGATAATTATATCTATAATATCATTGTTGGGTTTGTAAAATCTGTTGGCGGCAATAACCCCTTTCTTTTCTCGCTATTAGCATTTACTCTTTTGTTTACACAGGCCACACTGCTAAACCGCATCAGCAATAATCTAAAATTATTACCCAAAACCAATTTTTTGGTGGGCATGAGCTACCTGCTCATTACCTCATTTGTAAAAGAATGGAACCTGTTTTCTGCCCCCTTGCTGGTAAACGCAGTACTTATATTTATTTGGTACCGCACTACCTTTTTATACAACCACCAACACCCCAAAACAGCCATTTTTAATATTAGCTTACTAACCGGGGTTTTACCACTTATTTACAGCCCGGCACTGGTGTTTATTGTTTTTATAATTCTGGCATTAATATTAACCCGCCCTTTTAAAATTACAGAGTGGTTGGTGGCATTGCTGGGGTTTACGGCGCCTTATTACTTTCTTTTTATAGTATTATACCTGGCTAACCAGTGGAGCTTTAGTAAAATTATACCGGTCATTTCTTTTCATTTGCCCAAACTGCCTTCTTCTTTGTGGGTTACGGGCGGTATTTTTTGCCTGGTAGTGCCTTTTTTAATTGGCAGTTATTATGTGCAGGATAGTTTGAATAAAATGCTGATACAGGTGCGCAAAAGCTGGAGCCTTTTATTGGTGTTGTTACTGGCTTCTGTTCTAATTATACTGGCCAACCCCGGCAATAATTATTTGCATTGGCTGCCGGTGGTGGTATCTCTGGCTGCCTTTCATGCAGCGGCGTATTATTACCCCGCGGGCCGTTGGTTTGCCTCACTGTTGCACTGGGCTATTTTTGCTTTTGTAATTATGCTGCAATATTATAACCTGTCTTTGTAGTTGGTAACCAGCTGCAGTAATCCCATCAGCATCGTTGCGTCGCACACTTGTACATAGGTAGGTTAATTGTACATGGTTTATAGTCAATGGTATTAGTATGTACCATTTGCTTTTGACCATCGATATTCTTTTGTACAAGTGTGCGACGCAAGTAATGCTGCCCAAAGCTTTGCTGCTGGCAACAAAAAAAATAATTTGTTGATAAACCGGTTTAAATATCCTGCCCCCGTTTTGCGCCGATGGGTTATCTTTGGCCTCTCAAAAAAACAGCAAGTATCATGAAATTTGGTGTGGTGGTTTTTCCGGGTTCTAATTGCGACCGCGATATGCAGGAGGCCCTGCAAAACGATTTAAAGCAAGAAGTGGTAATGCTTTGGCATAAAGACAAAGATTTAAGCCGGTTTACAACCAACGATTGCATTATTTTACCGGGTGGTTTTAGCTACGGAGATTACCTACGCTGCGGCGCCATTGCCCGTTTTAGCCCCATGATGCAGAGTGTAATAGATTTTGCCAACAGTGGTGGCAAAGTGCTGGGTGTGTGCAACGGGTTTCAGATTTTATGCGAAAGCCATTTGCTACCCGGTGTGTTACTGCGCAACGCCAATCAGCAATTTATTTGTAAAAACGTATACCTAAAAGGCGTGGGTGGTGCTGATAAAGCTTTAAAAATACCAATTGCCCACGGCGAGGGGCGCTATTTTGCAGATGAAGCCACATTAAACGAACTGGAAGCTAATAACCAGGTTATATACCGCTACTGCGATGAAAAGGGGCAGATAACGGCTGCTGCCAACCCTAATGGGGCCATCAGAAATATTGCAGGTATCTGTAATAAAAACCGCAATGTATTTGGTATGATGCCACACCCCGAAAGAGCTTGTACCAGCGCCTTGGGTAATATAGATGGGCGTATTATTTTAAAAACCCTGATTATGCAGCCGCAGCCGGCATTTGTATAATAACTAGCCTAATTTTACCATATTATTAAGATAGATTGGAGCAATTTTGTGGCCTGCTACTACGTAGTAGAAAATTAAAAAAGCGACTATGAAATTTTTTTACACCTTGTTTTTATTGGCTGGCTTTATCAACGCAAGCTTTGCCCAAAGTGAAAAGCAGGTAAAGTGGAGTTTTACTTCTAAGAAAATAACCGATAAGGTTTATGAAGTGCATATGAAAGCCGAGATTAACGGCAATTTTCATTTGTATGCACAAAATGCAGGGGTTGAAGGCCCTGTGCCCACATTATTTAAATTTGTTAGCAATCCATTAAGCAGCCTTGATGGTAAAGTAAAAGAAGTGGGTAAACTGGTTAAGAAAAAGGAAGAGGTTTGGGGCGGTACTGTTAATTTTTACCAGGGCAGTGTTGAGTTTGTGCAATTGGTAAAACTTAAAGGCAATATTAAAACCACGGTAGCAGGTTCTGTAGAGTTTATGGTTTGCGATGATAGTAAATGCCTGCCACCATCTGAGGTGCAATTTAAAGTTAATGTAGGCGGTTAGTCGGTTAGGCGACAGCAAGCAACAATATTAAAACGGGTTCTTTGCAGAAACCCGTTTTGTTTTTATAAATAGCTTTGAGTAATGAGAAAAATTTTACTATCCGTTTTATTTGCGTTGGTATTATTGGGGGCTAATGCACAAGACAGCAGCACAACCCATGTGCAGTGGCAATACAGTGTGGTAAAAAAAGATGCTGATAATTATAAATTGGTATTTACAGCTGCAATAGAAAAAGGGTGGCGCCTGTTTTCTGTAACCATGAAAGATGATGAACCCAACACAAGAATACTATTGGATTCGTTGTCCGCAAGTTTTGTTACTGTAAATACTACCGCTGAATTAAAAATGCCGGTTACTGCTAAAGAGCCTTTACTGGATAATGCCACCGTAAAATATTTTGAAGAAACAAGCACCATTGAATTATTGGTTACAATTAAGCAGCCACAACCCGTTACCGGAGTAATTAATTACCTGGCATATAAAGGCAATGAATTTGCCGGGCCAGAGGCCGTACCTTTCAGATTTGTATTTGATGCTGCGGGTGGTTTAAGCAGTGCAAAAGGCGGGTTACAGGAAGCCGTTACCGGGTTTGATTTAAAGCGCAATGCCATTGATTTAAAAAACCCGGTAAACAATTGTGGCGGCACCGGAGGAGAAGACAGTGCTAATAAAAGTTTATGGACCATTTTTGTATTGGGGTTTTTAGGCGGCCTGGTGGGGTTAATAATGCCTTGTACGTTTCCAATGATACCACTAACCGTTTCTTTTTTTACCAAACGGGCCGCTAATAAAAAGCAAGGCATTACCAATGCGTTTCTCTATGGCTTTTTTATTTTTTTAATATATGTTTTACTAAGTGTGCCTTTTTATTTTTTAGATGCAGGCAGCTCAGATGTACTGAATAATATTTCTACCAATGCATGGTTAAATATTGTGTTTGCCCTCATCTTTCTGGTGTTTGCTATTTCTTTTTTTGGCGCTTTTGAAATTACACTACCCAGCCGCTTTACTAATAATGTAGATGCAAAATCTAATGTGGGCAGCGTGGGTGGTATCTTTTTTATGGCGCTAACATTGGCTATTGTTTCTTTCTCCTGCACCGGGCCTATACTAGGTTCTTTACTGGTAGGTGCCTTAAACCAGGATGGTGGCGCCTTGCAATTAACCATGGCAATGGCCGGCTTTGGCCTTGCATTGGGTTTGCCGTTTGCATTGTTTGCTCTCTTTCCTAACTGGCTGAGCAATTTGCCCAAGAGCGGTAGCTGGATGAATACGGTAAAAATTGTTTTTGGTTTTGTTGAGCTGGCACTTGCTTTAAAATATTTGTCTAATGCAGACCTGGTAGAACATTGGGGATTATTAAAAAGAGAAGTGTTTATTGGCATTTGGTTATTAATTAGTCTGGCTACTTCTTTATACCTCTTTGGTATTTTAAAATTTTCTTACGATCCGCCACCGGCCAAGCTGAGCACTGGCCGTAAAATTTTTGCCAGTTTGTTTTTGCTATTAGCTATTTATCTGGCGCCAGGATTAACCAATACTAAATATGCTAACCTTTCCCAGGATTAACCAATACTAAATATGCTAACCTTTCTTTAGTTAGTGGGTTTCCGCCACCATTAACGTATAGTATTTACCAACATAATGCAGATAATGAAAAAGGTGTTGAAGCGCAAGTAATAAACGATTATGAAGCTGCATTGGCGTTGGCTAAAAAAGAAAACAAGCCACTATTAATTGACTTTACCGGCTGGGCTTGTGTAAACTGCCGTAAAATGGAAGAGAACGTTTGGCCCAACCCGCAAATAAAAAAACTGATTAAAGAAAATTACATTTTAGTATCGTTGTATGTAGACGACCGGAAAAAATTAGTACCCACCGAACAGTTTATATACACCTTACCCGATGGCTCTAAAAAAGAAAT
>REAR01000082.1 GCA_004295245.1 Sphingobacteriales bacterium
GGGCAATTATAATATTGAGTTTACCGATGGAAGCGGTAAACTGATTCATCGGGCCACGGTAAACCTGTTGTATAAAAACCAGCTGGAGAATTTTCCCGGGGCTATATTCAGCACAGCCGGTGTTTACTATGTAAAAGTCAGCGGTAGCAAAAACAAAAAAATACCCGCCGCCAAAATATTAGTGCAATAGTTTTTTTGGGTTAACAATTGAGCGAAGTCCGTGGCTTTCAAGCCACGGCTTTTTTATTTAAAACCAGGGTGGTATTTATGCAATGTTTCCCGCAGGTACTCTCTGTCAAGATGCGTATAAATTTCTGTGGTGGTAATGCTTTCGTGCCCCAGCATTTCCTGCACGGCCCTCAGGTCGGCACCGCCTTCTACTAAATGCGTGGCAAAAGAATGGCGGAAGGTATGGGGCGAAATATTTTTTTTAATGCCTGCTGCTTTTACCAGGTCTTTTAATAGAAGAAAAATCATAACCCGGGATAGTTTACTACCCCTGCGGTTGAGAAACAAAATATCAGCGTTGCCAGGTTTAATGGCAATATGGCTGCGAATATCTTTCTTGTAAATGGTAATGTATTTTATGGCACTGCTACCAATAGGTACCAGGCGTTCTTTATCACCTTTGCCCACCACCCGTACAAAGCCCACTTCTAAATGCAGGCAGGATATTTTTAGGTTTATTAATTCACTTACCCGCAGGCCACAGCTATACATGGTTTCTAAAATGGCTTTGTTGCGGCCGCCTTCGGGTTTGCTTAAATCTATCTGAGCAATGATCTGCTCAATCTCATCAAAGCTTAAAACATCGGGCAATGCTCTTTTTAGTTTGGGGGCTTCTAATAAAATAGTAGGGTCGGTGCTGCAAACCTGTTCTATTAAACAATATTTGTAAAAAGCCCGTAGGCCAGAGATCACACGTGCCTGCGAAGTAGGTGCTATGCCTAGTTGCACAATAGCAGCTATAAAAGCCTGCAGCTGTTGCAGGCTCACCTGCTCAGGTGTAACCATGGTGCAGGATGCCTGCAAAAATTGCGTAAATTTTTCCACATCACGCAGGTACGCTTCTACAGAATTAACCGATAGCGATTTTTCTAATTGCAGGTAGGCTTTAAACCCTTTTTTATAGGCATCCCACATTATTGTGTAAATATTTTCATGCAATATAGTTTCTTAGCTTATTTTCGGCAATCGTTTATTTTGATAGCACGATAATTCTTAAAATTAGCACAGTAAATTATGCAGCTTTTTACGCTTCGTTCCTTTAAACAACAATTAGGCAAAAACAGGAGAAGGTTTCGTTTGTTTTTAACCAAGATAGATAAGAAAACACCCAGGAATATTAAAGAGCTGGCTACTAAAGCCGATAAAGAAGTGTGGCAGGAAGTGGATTGCCTTAGCTGTGCTAACTGCTGCAAAACCATGTCGCCCACATTTACCCCAGCAGATCTTAAAAGAATTGCGCCGCACTTTAACCAAACGGTGGATGAGTTTAAAGAAAAATGGTTGTACAAAGAGCGTGGCACCGGAGATTGGATGAATGTAAAACAACCCTGCCAGTTTTTAAACCTTAAAGATAATAAATGCAGCATCTATCCAATTCGGCCGGCTGATTGCGCCGGTTTTCCGCATCACGATAAAAAGAAGCTGACCGATTTTACACATGTTTACAAACAGAATGTAGAATATTGCCCAGCCACATACCGTTGGGTAGAAAAAATGATGACGGCAGTGAATGACGCGAAGTGAAATGTAGCTAGGTAAATAGGTTAATAGCAGGGAGGATGTATGCTGCTTGCCTGTTCTTTAAAACAGATATACGTCTTCTATTAAAAAATATACTACCCCCGACTTTTGTAAGCTTACAGATAACACATCGTATTGCACTTTTTTCCATTGAGGTTGCTGTTGCAGGAAGGCGCTGCCCGCGTTTTGTAAAGTTTGCAACTTTTTTTTATTTACACTTTCTTCAGGTAGCCCGTAATTTTGATTACGCCTTGTTTTTACTTCTATAAAATGCAGGGTTTCATTTTTGGTGGCAATAATATCTACTTCCCAATGTCCGTGGCGCCAGTTTTGGTGCAATAGCGTATAGCCGTTTTGCTGCAGGTATGCTGCTGCTAACAACTCGCCTTCTTTACCGGTATGGTTATGTTTTGCCAATGTTTTGTTTTATTTTACCACCCGTTTATGAGCAGCTACTGGTTTATATTTGCTGCCACCAGCGTTACCGGTGAAGTGATTGCGACGCAACGATGACGCTATGAAAAAACAATGCTGGTAATTCAAAAATAATTTATTTAAGTATTGCACACATGATTTATACACTTGCAGGTAAGGTACAACACTATCAATGGGGCGGCAGTAGCTTTATTCCGCAGCTATTACAACAGCAGAATGCAGCGCAACAACCATGTGCCGAGTATTGGCTGGGGGCACACGTTAATGCGCCATCGCTGGTAAATAATACTACACCACTTACTGTTTTTTTTGAGCAGGATGCTGCTGCATTAGGCCAAAAAGTAATGAACGATTTTAAGCGCCTGCCTTACTTGCTAAAAGTATTGGATGTAAAGGACATGCTGAGTATACAGGTGCACCCCAGTAAGGAAAATGCTGTAAAAGCATTTGCTGCAGAAAATGAAAAAGGCGTGCCATTAAATGCACCGCATCGAAATTATAAAGATGATAACCACAAGCCAGAACTGATGGCGGCATTAAGTGAGTTTTATTTATTGCATGGCTTTAGGCCGGCCAGAAAACTAATAGCATTATTACAAGCAATACCTGAGTTGAACTTTTTAGAACCTGTTTTTGTGCAAGGCAGCTATAAAAAATTATATGAAACTGTAATGCTGATGGATACAGCAATGGTTACAGAAAAACTGCAGCCTTTATTAGACCGCATCATTCCTTTATACTACGCTGGTAAATTAGAAAAAACACATCCTGATTTTTGGGCGGCACGTGCGGCCATTACTTACAACGAAGCGGGTAAAACAGACCGAGGCATTTTTTCTGTTTACTTATTAAACCTGGTGCGTTTGCAACCGGGAGAGGGCATTTTTCAGGATGCGGGAATTTTACATGCATACTTAGAAGGACAGAATATTGAAATAATGGCCAATAGCGATAATGTATTGCGTGGCGGCCTTACACCCAAACATATTGACGTACCCGAACTGATGCAACATGTAAGCTTTACGGCCACAGAGCCCGTTGTAGTAAATGCAAAGCCAGTAACGGCCAACGAAAAAGTATATAAAACACCCGCACCCGATTTTGAATTAAGCACTATAAAATTAGCAACCGGCCAAAGCACTACTATTAGCACCGGCAGTGCCACTATTTTACTGGCAACTGAAGGCAATCTTGTGGTAACAGAAGCAGGTACCATACTTACTATCAGTGCCGGGCAGGCTTTTTTAGCAACGGCTGACAGCCAGTTTTTAATACATGCCAATGCCAGCGCAGTATTGTACCGTGCTGCAGTACCGGTTGCCTGATTATGGAATATTTTAACCCGCTGATAGTCTTTTTCCGCTATTTTTGCAGGGCTGTTTAAAGAGAAAACTAGTATAATTAATATACACACATGAAATCGAATAAATCAATTGTTTGGGCATTTGTAGCATTAGTAGTTGTTGCGGCTTTATACCGCATTATACCTAACCGTCCACTAGGCTTTGCACCACAGTTTGCCATTGCTTTGTTTGGCGGTGCTATGATAAAAGATAAAAAATGGGCCTTTGCCTTACCGGTACTTTCTATGTTTCTATCAGATTTAATGTACCAGGGTTTGTACAGTGCCGGACTTACAGATATTAAAGGTTTTTACACCGGCATTTACGAAAATTATATTTTAATAGCAGCCGTAACGGTTTTTGGGTTTTTTATGAAGCAACCCAATTTAGCACGGGTAACCGGTTACGCTATTATTGCCCCAACTTCATTTTTTATTATTTCCAATTTACTGGTATGGTTAGGGGGTGGTATTGATATTACCACGCAATTACCTTTGGCAAAAACATGGGCTGGTTTAGCACAGTGTTATGCCCAGGCATGGCCTTTTTATGTAGGGTCTGTAATCAGTACATTGGTATTTAGTGGTGTTTTGTTTGGTGGCTATTATTTAATTACCCGCAATCAATCAAAAACTGCCGTTGCATAATAGGGTTAAAAAAAATATATAAGGAAAGGGAAGCGCATGCTTCCCTTTCTTTATATATGTAGCCAGCAGTAGTAACTCCGGTGAAACCGCTGTTGCGACGCTCCGTTCAACAGCAGCAAGCATGGCAGCAACTACTACTCAAAAATTTCAAATACGTGTTTGTGTATATTTTGTGCCATGCGTTCCATGGGCAAATCATTGGCATCGCCACCAAAGGGGTCTTCAATTTCTTCTGCAATTAATTCTAAGCTTGCTAATACATAAAAAATAAAAGCCACTACCGGTACTGCATAATAGCCAAGGCTAAATACATAGCCCAGTGGCAGCGTCATTACGTATATAAAAATGAATTTTTTTAAGAAGATGCTGTAAGAAAATGGGATAGGCGTGTTTTTAATACGTTCGCAGGCGCCACAGATATCTGTAAAAGATTGCAGCTCTGCGTTGAGCGTATATAATTCAAACCCATTAATAATACCCTCTTTATGCAAGCCATAAATTTTTTTGGTAAGCAGAGCCGCCACCTGGTTGGGTATATGTTTGCTTTTATCAATACTATCATATAATTCCGGATGATCATCAAACAATTCTGTTTCCAATTTCTTATTCATCAGGTGATGTTTTAAAGCAAAAGCATAGGCGGGTATAATTTTTTTTAAAAACTCACGGTCTTTATTATGGCTTGCCGGCACAAGAGCGGCTAATTTTAAAGCAAGGTTGCGACTGTTATTTACCAGGGCACCCCATAGTTTGCGGCCTTCCCACCAGCGGTCGTATGCCGTGTTGGTACGAAATACCAATAGCATAGAAATAACAAAGCTGAGGATGCCGTGCATTACCGGCAGGTTTTTTAAATGGTTGTTTTCGGATAGTTTCAGTACATGCACTTCCATGTAAGCAACACCGGCAGCATACAATGCAATAGCTATTATTAAAGGCAATAGTTGCCGGAAGGTATCTGACTTATGAAAGCGAAATATAAAGGCAAACCAATCTTTAGGGTTATACTGAACCATGCTTTGTTTTTAGGTTGTAAAAATATGTATTAATAATAAGTATGGCTGCTGCTAGTTGCACTACTGCTGAATGGTGCGACGCAACGGCTGTTTCTTTTTTAACTAGTGCTGGGTACAAAAAAATAACCCCGCAATAAGCGGGGTTATTGTATTTTAATTAAAGCAGATTATAATGTTTTCAATACATCGTTCATGCTTCTTACGGCAGCAGCACTTTTATCAAACTCTGCTTGTTCTGCCGCGTTTAGTTTAAAGTCAAGAATTTTTTCCCAGCCGTTTTTGCCAATGGTTACGGGTACACCCAGGCAAATATCGTTTTGTCCATACTCGCCATTCAGGCTAACGCAGCAAGTAAATAATTTTTTCTCGTCGCGTACAATGCTTTCTACTAATGCAGCACCGGCAGCACCGGGTGCATACCATGCAGAAGTACCAATTAATTTAGTTAGTGTAGCACCACCTACCATGGTATCGGCAATAATTTGTTTTTGCTGTTCTTCGGTTAAGAAGTTGGTAACAGGCACACTGTTCCAGGTAGCCAAGCGCATTAAAGGAATCATGGTGGTGTCTCCGTGACCGCCTACCACTACTGCATTTAAATCGCTTGGGCTGCAGTTTAAGTGCTGGCTTAATTGATATTTAAAACGGGCACTGTCTAAAGTGCCGCCCATACCAATGATGCGGTTTTTAGGTAAGCCGGTGGCGGTTAATGCCAGGTAAGTCATTGTATCCATTGGGTTACTAATAACAATAAGGATGGCATTGGGAGAATATTTTAGAATGTTTTCAGCAACGCTTTTTACAATACCGGCGTTTACGCCAATCAGCTCTTCGCGGGTCATACCTGGTTTGCGGGGCAAGCCGCTGGTAATAACCACCACATCGCTGCCGGCTGTTTTACTGTAATCGTTGGTACTGCCGGTAATTTTAGTATCAAAACCCAAGAGGGTAGCAGTTTGCATCATGTCTTGTGCTTTTCCTTCTGCAACACCTTCTTTAATGTCAAGCAATACTAATTCTTCGCAAAGTTCTTTACGGGCAATATTATCGGCACAGGTTGCACCCACGGCACCGGCACCTACAACAGTAACTTTCATGCTAAAAAAAATTTATTGAGTGTGGTAAAATTGTTTGTGGCGCAAAGGTAGGGCTGAATGAGTAAGCGGGTTACAGAATCTTTAAACTTTTTTTAATAACCATCATTTGTATTTAACAATTGTTACTTGCCAGTAAAAGCTTCTCTAATTTTTTTTATGGGGCGGTTGCCATCAAAAACAGTTATTAAATTTCCACTCTTGTCATACAAAGCCAGGTAAGGCAGGTTTTGCATTTTAAAGAAAGGGGGCAGAAAGAATTTGGTATCTCGGCCTACTTTTATGTTGGGATGATTGCCGAGTTTATAGGTTTGAAAAAAACTAATTAATTCTTCCATAGGTTCATAAGTAGCCATAACAATTTGTACGTCTTTAAACTGGTCAATTTCTTTTAAGAGGTCTTCTGTTTGATGTTTGCAGTGCTCGCAAGTAGGAGAGAAATACATAAGCAGCATTTTACCTTTGGGCATTTTATCTTTTGTAAGATGGTTGTTATCGGGCTGCAACAAATCAAACGGAGGTACCGAAGGAAATTTAAGATAAGGTGCTTTAATACTGTCTTTCTGTGTAAATGCGGTTTGGGGCAGCCAGACTACTAATGCCAGAATAACCAATGTTTGCAATGCTTTCATCATAACTCAAAAATAATTGAATAAAGGGTAGTGCATAAAATATGCCCGATTTTAAAATAAATTTGGATGTTTACGAAAAATCCGTAGATTTACGAAAATTTCGTAGATATGCTGGAAAAGCTGACACAACAAGAAGAAGAGGCTATGCAGGCGGTATGGCGGGCAGGAGAAGGCAACGTAAAAACTTTTTTAGACTACCTTGATGAGCCTTTGCCCTATACCACGCTGGCATCTACTATTAAAAATCTGGAGAAAAAAGGATATATCACCAGCAGGCTGGTAGGCAATGCGTATGTGTATAAACCAGCTATTGAAGCCGAAGAATACAAAAAGAAGTTTATGAATGGCTTTGTAAAAGAATATTTCGATAATTCGTACAAGCAGTTGGTGAACTTTTTTGTTACAGAAAAAAAATTGAGCACACAGGAGTTGAAAGATATTTTAAAAATGATTGAAGAAGGAAAAGAATAAGCGTGTAACAGTTATAAATTTTAACTGAACTAAAAACTGAAATTTTTATCATGCAATTTGTATTAGAATACCTGTTAAAGTTTAGCATCAGCATTGCCGTGATGTATGTTTTTTACAGGGCTGTTTTACGGCAGCTCACCTTTTACCGGTGGAACCGGTTTTACCTGCTTGGCTACGGGTTGCTTTGCTTTGTAATTCCGTTTATTAATATAGCACCATGGGTACAGCAACGTAGTTTGCTAAATGCACAATTGCAAAATGCCCTTCCGGCAATTGATTATAGCAGCTTCTTACAATTGCAGGCAACACCTCAAAACTGGTGGCAACAATTAACTGTATCAGAAATATTGGGTGTGCTGGTAATTACCGGCAGTGTGGTAATGCTGGTAAGAATGCTGGTACAATTTATTTCTTTACAAAAAGTAAAAGCAAAGGGTAAGCGTGTAGATACAGGTGCAGGCATTCATTTTTTTGAAACCGAAGCCACAGTATCTCCGTTTTCATTTGGAAGCAGCATTTATTTTAACCCGCAATTACACAGCACTGCAGAACTGGAGCGTATGCTGCAGCATGAGATTGTGCATGTTAAACAACGCCACACTGCTGATCTTTTGGTGGCAGAAATTATTTGCATTATTAACTGGTTTAACCCCTTTGCATGGTTACTGCGCAATGCCCTGCGACAGAATTTAGAGTTTTTAGCAGATCATGAAGTGTTGCAAAACGGGGTAGATAAAAAACAGTATCAATACCTTTTGGTAAAAGTTGCCGGAAACAATCAATTTAGTATAGCCCATCATTTTAACTTCTCATCTCTTAAAAAACGTATAGCCATGATGAACAAAATTAAAACCACCCGTATGCATTTAACAAGGTTCTTATTTGTATTGCCGGTATTACTCTTCGTCTTACTGGCTTTTCGGCAGCACCCAAAAACTTCTCCGGCTGCTATTATTAATTTAACCAAAGCAGATACACTGCCAGCTCCGCCGCCGCCGCAGAAAGCTGCAGCAGACTTAGAAGAGCGTGTTGCAATGGGCAAACCCTTCTACAATAAAAAAGGATACCAGCTTTCTATTGCCGATAATAACGGAGAGTGTGTGGTAATTGTAAAAGATAAAACCAAGAAAATAGTAAAAGCATTATTGTTAACCGAGTGGAACAACAATGAAAACTATTACACTAATTTATATGGCAGCATTCCGCCGCCGCCACCACCTCCGGCACCTAAAGCAGTTGTAACACCTGTAGCGGTAATAGAAGTAGAAGGCGTGCCATTAAAACAAGATGCCGTAGCACCGGTAAAACAATCAGCAGCAGTTATTACTGTTGTTGGTTATAAAAAAGAGGAGCCCGCCAAAGACCCGCTATACGTATTAGATGGGATGGTGCAACCTAAAAACGGCGATGTGCTGAAAAATTTAAACCCCAATGATATTGCCCGCATGGATGTTTTGAAAAACGAAAGCGCCACCAAAGCTTATGGTGAAGCGGGTGCTAATGGAGTGGTGATTATAACTACTAAAAAAGCAGAAGCGTCTAAAAACCTGCTGAACAATTTTAACGGCATTGTTATTTTAAATGGCGTTGAAATGTCTAAAGAAAATTTTCAGAAAAGAATTATTAAGCCAGAAAATATACTATCAATGGATGTTTATAAAGACCAGAAAGCTGTTGAGAAATTTGGAGAAAAAGGCAAGAACGGTGTTATTGAAATTAAAACCCGACTGGTAACTAAAATTGTAAACGGTGTTATACAAGTTAGTTATGCAGATGATGATGGCTGCTGAGATTATTTAAAATAGTTGAATAAAATATTGGTTGCTATGCTTTGTTTAACCGGGCTTCTGCCGTTGAACTGAGCGTAGCAACGATGCTTAATAGCAGTACTGCCGCTGGTTTACACCCCAAAAACTGCTTTTATTTGCGTTTTGCCCGCAACCCTTTTTACTGTAGCTTTGCCGCCACTTAATTAATTATCAAACTTTCTATTTTCTATGGCAAATACATCAGACATCAGCCGTGGTATGATTATTAAACTGGATGGCAGTCTTTACTCTGTGGTGGAATTTGGTGAAAACAAAACAGCCCGTGCTGCAGCTAAAGTGTGGGCAAAATTAAAAGGCGTAGATAATAGCCGCAGTATTGAAAAAACATGGAACAGTGGTGATAGCATTCACCCCGTACGTGTAGAACGTAAAGACTATCAGTACTTATATAAAGATGACACTGGTTATAGTTTTATGGACACTGAAACTTTTGAGCAGATTGCCGTACAAGAAAGCATGGTAGATGCGCCACAGTTTTTGAAAGAAGGGCAGGAAGTATCTGTTTTAATGAATACAGAAACAGAATTGCCAATGAGTGTTGAGTTGCCCGATAAAATAGTAATGCTGGTTACATACAGCGAGCCTGGTGTAAAAGGCGATACCGCAACCCGTACTTTAAAACCAGCTACCATTGAAACCGGTGCAACAGTAATGGTACCCTTGTTTGTTAATGAAGGCGAAATGATACGCATTAACACCAAAACTGGTGAATATGTAGAACGAGTAAAATAATAAGAAGATATACTATAAAAGATCCCGCTTTATTGCGGGTTTTTTTATGTAACCAACAGTTGCATTTCATAGCAACATCGTTGCCACGCTCGTTTCATCGGCAACAAATAGTAGTGCTAACAACAATACCATTATAAATTAATAGTGTTTTATACCTTTCCAACTGCGGCATTAATAAAACGTAAAACAGGGTCTGAGTAACTTATAAACTAAGGGTTTATAATATCGCAAGGTCAAAAAATTGCGGTTCAATCTTTTCCCTTATCTTAGCCCCCCATTCATTAACTGAAAAATTTCATAACAAATGGATTTTAAACAAATTCAGGAGTTGATCCGGTTAGTCAACAAATCTAATATTGGTGAAATAAGCATAGAGGAAAAAGGCTTTAAAGTAGTAATTAAACAAAAGCAAGAGCATGTAACACAGGTAGTAGCCCCAGCGGCACCTGTTTATGCGGCTGCCCCAGCTGCTGTTGCTGCACCTGCTGCTACAGCTACTACCGTTGCAGAAAAACCAAAAGCTGCAGAAGCAGCTCCTTCAAATACCATAACCATTAAGAGCCCAATGATAGGTACATTCTATCGCAGGCCCTCTCCAGACAAGCCAATATTTGCAGAAGTAGGGGATGAAATAACACCCGGCAAAGTAGTGTGCATTATTGAGGCAATGAAACTGTTCAATGAAATTGAGAGCGAAGTAAAAGGCCGTATTGTAAAAATACTGGTAGAAGATGCGTCGCCCGTTGAATACGATCAGCCACTGTTTTTAGTGGAGCCCATGTAATTTTTTGATATGTTGATTTGGTAATAAACCGATGGATAAAAATGCTCCATCACCTGAACTATATTATCAAATCTTCAAATCTTCAAATTTTCAAATTAATACAATGTTTAAAAAAATACTGATTGCAAACCGTGGGGAAATTGCATTACGGGTAATACGTACCTGTCGTGAAATGGGTATAAAAACGGTGGCCGTATATTCTACCGCAGATAAAGACAGCCTGCATGTGAAGTTTGCAGATGAGGCGGTTTGTATTGGTAAGCCAGCCAGTGCAGATTCGTATTTAAATATTCCGCACATTATGGCGGCTGCAGAAATTACCAATGCAGATGCCATACACCCGGGCTATGGTTTTTTAGCAGAAAATGCAAAGTTCTCAGCTATCTGTGCTGAGCATGGTATTAAATTTATTGGTCCCACGCCAGAAATGATTAACAGCATGGGTGATAAGATCACCGCTAAAGAAACCATGATCAAAGCAGGGGTGCCTTGTATTCCCGGTAGCGAAGGTTTATTAGAAAGTTTAGAGCAGGCAAAAGATCTGGCAAAAAATTTAGTGGGCTATCCGGTAATATTAAAAGCAACTGCCGGTGGTGGTGGTAAGGGCATGCGTATTGTTTGGGAAGAAGCTGAAATGGAGCGTAACTACAATACTGCTAAAGCAGAAGCACTGGCTTCTTTTAAAAATGATGGGATTTATATGGAGAAGTTTGTGGAAGAGCCTCGCCATATAGAAATACAAGTGGCCGGAGATCAGTATGGTAATGTATGTCACTTAAGTGAAAGAGATTGTTCCATACAACGTCGTCATCAAAAGCTGGTAGAGGAATCTCCCTCTCCGTTTATGACGCCAGAACTGCGCCAGTCAATGGGCGAAGCCGCTAAAAAAGCTGCAGGAGCCATTCGCTATGAAAGTGTGGGTACCATTGAATTTCTGGTAGACAAGCACCGTAACTTCTACTTTATGGAAATGAATACCCGTATACAGGTAGAACATTGCGTAACAGAAGAAGTAACTAATTTCGATTTAATTAAAGAACAGATTTTAATTGCTTGCGGCGAGCGCATCAGCGGGCAAGATTATGAACCCAATATGCATGCTATTGAATGCCGTATCAATGCCGAAGATCCTTATAATGATTTTCGCCCAAGCCCCGGTAAAATAACGGTATTACACCAACCCGGCGGACATGGAATAAGAATTGATTCTCATGTTTATGCCGGTTATGTTATTCCACCGTATTATGATTCTATGATTGCAAAAATTATAGCTGTGGCCCGTACCCGCCAGGAAGCCATTGATACCATGAGCCGTGCATTAAGCGAGTATGTAATTGAAGGCGTTAAAACCACCATTCCCTTTCATCAGCAATTAATGAAGGATGAGCGTTTTCGCAGCGGCGATTTCAACACTAAATTTTTAGAAGGTTTCAAAATGAAATAAACGAATAACCAACTCCGGTTAGTAGCAAAACAAAGCCTGGCTGAGAATGCCGGGCTTTGTAGTTTATATAAAGTGTTTGCTAAAAATCAATTTTCATCCATCATCATATCATCCATTTCTTCTTTTTTACCCTGGTTGTTGCGCCTGTTTTTTATTTGTTCTTTTTGCAACTCTTTGTATTTAGCCAGCTGTTCTGCTGTAAGAATGGTTTTTAGTTTTGCTTCTCTTTGTTCCATCAGACTGCGCATTTGCGTACGCTTTTGCATTTTGGTAAGACTGCTATCGGTTCTTAACTCTTTTAATTTGCCGGCAAATTCTTTGTTTACTTCTTTAAGCTCTTTTGCTTTCTTTTTATCCAATCCCAGTTCATCGGCTATTTTTTGTTTGGCTTCAATGCTGTTCTTTGCACGAATGGTGTCTCGTTTTTCCTGCGCTTGAAGGGTTGGTATAAAAGCGCAACTTAAAAAGAACAGGCTTAATAAATGCTTCATAAATTGTATTGGTTAAACGGGTTTATATTGTTGTTACAGGTGTAGTAAGCAGGCTGGTTACACCAGCTTATTTTTTGAACGTTCTGCAACATTATTAATTGCAGTATCGGCTGCTTTTGCAGTACTTTTAATTGTAATTATTCTTAAACACTAGTACCTTTTGCTGAAATTATCTATTGCAACTGTAAAAAATGGTGCTGCAACTACTTTGTAAAAAGTATATACGGCTACAGCGCAAAAGGTTTTAAGACAGTTGCTGATCTTCAAAGTTTAAAATACTATACAAAATTATGCGCCAGTTGTTCTAGTTCATCTGTGGCACCGTAAAAAGAAGCCAGCCGGTTAATAACGCTTTCAACAATCGCATCGGGGCAGCTGGCCCCACTGGTAATTAAAATTTTTATGGGAGTAGTGGCAGGCAGGTAACCAACCGTGTTCAACTCTTCTTTGGTATGAAAATTAAAATGGGTAATAAGGTCTTTGCTGATCAATTTTTCTTCGCTGCTGATATAATAAGTAGGTAATTTTTCTTCACATAATTCTACCAGGTGAGAGGTGTTGCTGGAATTATAACCACCCACAACAATGGCAAGGTTGGCAGCTGTTTGTAGCATACCCGTTACAGCGGTTTGGTTATCGTTAGTGGCATAGCAGAGCGTATCACGGGTATCAGCAAAGCGTTCACTAATGGTGGCATCGGTTAAGCCATACTGCTGTTGCATTATTTGTTTTAGGTAATCGGCAATGGCCTGTGTATCGCTGGCCAGCATGGTAGTTTGATTTACCACACCAATGCGCTGCAAATCTTTAGCAATATCAAAACCATCACTGTAACGGCCTTTAAAAGTGGTGTAAAAATCACCGGCTGGTTTTTTACCTGTAATATATTGGGCAAGGGTTATTGCCTCCTCCATATCGTTTACTACCAAAGTAGGAGTATTAGCAGCCGCATGAGAAAAAGTAGCCCTTGTTTCTTCATGCGTGGGTTTGCCATGCACTACTATACTATAATTTTTTTTAGCAATTTGCTCGCTGCGGTTCCAAACTTTTTCTACAAAGGGGCAGGTGGTATTGTATTTTTCAGTGGCAATGCCTTTATCCTGCAGCATTTTTTCAACCGGCAGGGTGGTACCAAATGCCGGAATAATAACCACATCTTCTTTTGTTATTTCATCAAAAGAAACCAGTTGTTTGCCATAAGTATCCTGTAAAAACTGCACACCCCTTTGTTGCAAATCGGCATTTACCTGCGGGTTATGTATCATTTCGCTCAGTAAAAAAATTCGTTTGCCGGGGTTTTCATCTACGGTTCTGAAAGCAATTTCAATTGCATTTTCAACACCGTAACAAAAACCAAAATGACGGGCCAGATAAAAATGCACCTTACCAAGGTCTAAAAGGGTGGGGGTAAAATCCTTCTTCAGTTTATCCTGCTGCCTGCGTTTATTTTTTATAGCCGTAATCAACGGGCTGCGGTAAATAATCGGAACGTTAAATGATTTCATACATATTTCATAACAGCGGTAAAGGTACAAAGTTGCCGCCACAAGCAAATTACCCGGTTTTTTGTTTTTATGGAGCCAGCTTTTGCAGCATTGTGCAGCGGTTGTTGCGTCGCACACTTCAGCTTTATTATTTCTGATTTGAAATTTCAAATGCCCAAGTGTGCGACGCAACCACTGCTCAATAGCATTACCACTGCTGGTTTAAAAAAAATTCAAGCAAGTATTGAGTGCAGCTTCTGCTAATTATTCTTCTTTTGGTTTGCTGGGCATAAAGCTGCCGGTAGCGGCCGTCCACCAGGGGCGTATATCTGCTATCAATCTGCCGCTGCTAATGGCGGGGTCTGTTTTTAATAACTGTTCCACTTCTTCTTTGGTGGCGCAATCAAAAATAAAAATGCCGCGCCAATCGCCATCATCTCCAAAAGGGCCAGCTACTTTTAATTTACCGGCTTTGTATAACTGGCTAATATTGGCCATATGCCCTGTTTGAATTTTTGCAGCCGTAGCACTATCGTGGTTGCGGTTGGGGCCTTTTACCAGCATTACAAAATAGTATTGCTTTACTTGTGGTGCAGGTTTTTTTTCTGTGCCTGCATTGGTTTGTGCCTTAGTTGTGGCTACAGCTAATACCATTGCTAGTATTGTTATCAGCGCTTTCATATACTTTCTATTTTAAAGTAAGTTAACAGCATTTTAGTTATGGGCAATACTGCTTATAAAAAAACAACGGGGCAACCTAAAAAGGTTGTCCCGTGGAGTTTTAAAACCCGGTTGACAGCAAACAGTCAACTGTTTGTTATATGGAAGTGGTCTTCTTCTTCTTTTCTTTTTTTTCTTCTGCATTTACATCAAAAGGCAGGTTGTGGCCAATAATAACATCCCCAAAATTGGCTTTTACTTTTATAATAGTGTTACCACTGCCGCTTTTACCATTGTACTGGTGGTCAAACTTAGGGCCGCGGCGGTCGTCATCTTCTTTGTCTTCTGTTATTTTAAAACTGCTTTTGTTTTTCAGTTCACTAAAATTGGTGTACACATCATAAGTGGCATTTAAATTTGTAGCCACATCCAAATAAATTTGAGAAAATTCGTTGCGCAGTGTAAGGCCGGTTACTGCATTGGTAATATTTAATTTAATACCGCCGCAATGCTCAAAATTTCCTTTAATGCTGCCTTCTATATTATTAATAGCAGCTTTTGAAAACTTTACCACCACAGATCCGCCATTGATGCTTTCTATAGTGGCTTTACCAAACTCAACGCTTATATTTTGAACTTTACTAAGTTTGCCGGCATACAGGTTGCCAAATTTTTGTTCTATATCCACAGCACCTTTTAAATCGGGCACATAGCTGTTACCAAATTGGTGCGTAAGGTCTAAGGCAAGTGTTACCGGCATGTTGATGGCATAGTTAATTTCAAATTTTTCGTTGCGGTGACCATTCCAGTTTTTCTTACTCTCGTTCATTTTTGTTTTTACAGAAATGGTGTTGCCGCTTTTGTCTTCGTTAATTATAATGCGGTCCAGCATTTCCTGTGCACGACTTTCGTTATCAGAGGTTGCAATAACGGTTACTTCAATTTTTACTTCGCTGCGGTCCCAGGTGGTTATTTTTACTTCTCCAAACTGGTTGTCTAAAACCAATTTATCGCTGCTGCTAACCGGGTAGGTTTTAGCAATGGTTTTGCGTTTTTCCACTTCCGGATCGGTGGGGGTGGCAAGGGCGTTAAAAGAGCTGAGTATAAAAAGTATAAAGAAGCAATACTTATATGGTTTTATAAATTTTTTCATCGTTTCCATTTTTTTGTTGTTTAATGCGCTGTATAATGGATAGCTGTTTGTTTAAAACATCTATCTGCACCTGCAGGTTTTCTATCATTGCCTGTATTAAAACATCCTGATTGGGGTTGCCGGGCAATTGTGTTTGCAAAGCCTGGTAAGAACTATCCAGCCGGGTAATATCTGCTGCAAATTCTTTATACAGTTCGGGTTGTTCTTTTTCTATTTTTTTCAGCTCTGCATTTTTTAATTCTATCAGCTGCGTAAAATGATATACCTGCTGTGCGTATTCATTAGGTAATGCCGGGGCCGGGGTACTATCGTTGTTGTTACCAGCTATTGACTGCTGCTGGTTGGGCTGGTTAGAAAATGGTTGAAGCCATAACACCGTGCCAACAATAATTATAATGGCAGCCGCTGCAGACCAACGCAACCATTTCATGCTAATAACAACCGACTTTGTTTTTGGCGCTGCGTTCATTTCTTTATCAATAGCACGCCAAACATGTGCCGGTGGTGTAGCATCATCAAAATCTGCACGGTGGTCTTTTACAAATTTTTCTAAACCCTGTTTCATTCAACACCTCCTTCTTTTAAAATGGTCAATAATTTTTGTTTAGCACGGTGGTATTGGGTGCGTACTGTATTGTGGCTAATACCCAATAAGGTTCCTATTTCTTCTTGCGGAATCGCTTCCACCAGATAAAGGTTTACAACGGTTCTGTAACCATCTGGTAATAATGCAATGGCTTGTTTTACTGCATCCACTTTAAAAGCAAAGGCAGTTTCATCAATACCATCTGTTTCGGCGCTGTTATCTGCAACGGGGTTACTGTCAATATCCACCAATTGCATTTTACGTTTGCGCAGCAGGCTAATGCTTTTATTAATAACAATGCGCTTTAACCAGGCACCAAAAGTGCTGTTATACCTAAATTCGTTCAGGTGTTTAAAGGCATCGGTAAAAGCATCTTGCAGTACGTCTTCAGCATCGGCGGTATTGTTAACAATACGCAGGCTGGTGTTATACATAGCTTTGGCGTATTTATTGTACAATTGGCTGTAGCCCAGGCGGTCTCCCTGCTTGCATTTTTCTACCAGCTCATCGTAAGTTATGGTTGCTGTCAGTTCCAAACTTTCAATTATAAGGTTACAGAAAGGTCGTACAAACAAAAACAATGTTGCACCCATTGGTATAATTATTTTTTGGTAGCCGGCAGTGGGTTGGCTATTGGGCAGTTGTTGCGTCGCACACTTGTACAAATGGTCCGTAAGTCAGCAAGACCGTAAGTCCGGAAGACAATTGTTGATAGGGTAAAAATCTTGCGGACTTTCCGACTCCCGGCTTGCGGACTTGTATGCTACTGTACAAGTGTGCGACGCAACAATGCTGAGCAGCGTACCGCTGTTGGTAACCCAAATTATCTAATGATAAAAAGTAAATGGCAATTTGCTGTTACTTTGCGGGCATGAATGAATTTTGGATTTATGTAGTAGTATGTGTGGGTGCTGCCTTTGCCGGATTTATTGATGCCGTGGTGGGCGGTGGCGGTTTGGTGCAGGTGCCTTTGCTATTAATATTATTTCCGCAATTAAGCCATGTGCAGGTAATAGCCACCAACCGCTTTGCTTCTATTGCCGGCACTTCAGTAGCGGCTTTTCAATACATCCGTTCTGTGGGCATAGATGCTACCATGGTATTGGTTACCGGTGCGGCAGCAGCCATCAGTTCTTTCAGCGGCACTTTTGTAATGAAGTTAATTGCGCCGGAAGTATTTAAACCTTTATTATTAATTGTAATTACACTACTGGCTATATACAGTTTTCTTAAGAAAGATTTGGGTAAAGAGCACAGTTTAAAACATACCGGTACGGCTTTTTTATGGGTGGCCGCTGCAGTGGGTGCGGTAACGGGTTTTTATAATGGGTTTATTGGTCCGGGTACGGGTACTTTATTAGTGTTTGGTTTTGTATCGGTACTGGGTATGAATTTTTTAAAGGCATCAGCCAGTGCAAAAATTATTAATGCCATTGCAGATGCCGCATCGCTGGTGGGTTTTTTGTTAAGCAAATCGGTGGTGTTTAAACTGGCCATACCCATGATGCTGAGTAATATGCTGGGCAGTTATATTGGCAGCAAGGCCGCTATTTTAAAAGGCAATCAGTTTATACGCTATGTATTTTTAGTGGTACTTATTTTATTAATAGCCCGCTTGGGTTGGGATGTGTTTTTGAAATAAAAAAACCAACTTAGAAACTAAGTTGGTTACTATACATTTATTATTGTTGGTATTAATATCCGCCGCCTCTGTAACCACCGCCACCGCTGCCACCACGGTCTCCACCACCTCTATAACCACCACCACCACCGCTACCACCACGGTCGCCGCCACCTCTGTAACCGCCGCCGCTGCCACCACGGTCTCCACCGCCTCTATAGCCGCCGCCACCACCACGGTCTCCACCACCTCTGTACCCACCACCGCCACCGCGGCTGCCGCCGGGTCCTTTATCTTCAGCTTGCTTTACTACTAATACTTTGTTACGGCCCAGGTCTAAATCATTAAGGCCTTCAATGGCTTCTTTAGCTTCTTCATCGTTGGGCATATCTACAAACCCAAATCCTTTGCTTTTGCCGGTTTCACGGTCCATAGAAACTTTAGCAGAAGCTACGGTACCAAATTTTTCAAAAAATTCCAGCAGTTCTGCATCATCCATATCATAGGGCATGCCGGCTACAAATAGTTTCATCAGACAAAATGTTTTTTGTAAAAGTATATAACTTAAAGATATGTCTTTTAAATTTTTTTTAATGGTAAATAATAATGATTAGTAGTTTTTAAAACAGCTTGGCAGCAACCGGCATTTAAGTATATTGCTATACCTAAATTATTGTTTATGCGTCTGTTTCTATTGCTAACTACTATTTGTGCCGGCATGGTTTGTTTTGCACAAAAAATTACGGTTACAGAAACCAAAGAATTAATACCGGCGGGTATTACTGCCGTTGCCACCAAAGGAGTGGTTACTATGGCAGCCACTAAAATTGCATACACCACACACACCGGTTACCTTGATTTAAAAAATGATACCGGTAAGCTGATAGCCAAAGTATTTTTTACCTACTACAAAAAAGACAATGAAGCGGCAGATAAGCGCCCCATTACATTTACTTTTAATGGCGGCCCGGGTTCTTCTTCTGTATGGTTGCACATGGGTGCGTTAGGGCCGCGCCGGGTTAATTTAAAAGATGATGGCACCGCCACCGCACCACCGTACCAGGTAATTAATAATGAATTTACCTGGCTTGATAAAACAGATCTGGTATTTATTGACCCCGTTGCTACGGGCTTTAGCCGTGCCGCACCCGGAGAAAACCCCAAACAATTTCATGGCTTTGTAGAAGATGTGCAATCGGTGGGTTCTTTTATACGCCATTTTTTAAGCCGGTACGAACGCTGGGGCTCTGCTAAATTTTTAGCAGGTGAAAGTTATGGCACCACCCGTGCCGCAGGGCTTTCAAAATTTTTGCAGGATAGCTACCGCATTTATTTTAATGGCATCTTTTTAATATCACCCGTATTAAATTTTGGCACTAACGATTATTATGTGGGTAACGATTTGCCCCGTGCTTTATACCTGCCATCTTATACGGCTGCGGCATGGTATCATAAAAAATTAGCACCGGCACTGCAGACCGATTTTAAAAAAGCAATTGAAGAAAGCAAAGCATTTGCATTGGGTGAGTATGCCAGTGGTTTATTAAAAGGCGGTTGGTTAAGCGACGCAGAAAAAGATAAGCTGGCAGAAAAAATGAGTTATTACACCGGCTTAAGCAAGGCCTATTGCCTGCAGGCCAATTTGCGGGTAGAAGAAAACCGATTTTATAAAGAACTGCGTCGCACAGATGGATTAACCATTGGCCGATTGGATGCACGGTTTACCGGACGTGATTTAGATGATGCCGGCGAGTTTGTAAGCTTCGATCCATCGTTTACCAATATAGACGGGCCTTTTACAAGTGCCATTAACGATTACTTTGAAAAAGAACTGAATTTTAAAGAAGACAAAGCGTATAATATTTTTGGCAGTGTATATCCGTGGAATTATAACAATGTGCAAAACCAATATTTGAATGTTGCCGAAAGTTTGCGAGATGCCATGACAAAGAACCCTGCCTTAAAAGTATATATCGGCAGCGGCTACTACGATTTTGCAACTCCGTTCTTTACTGCGCAGTACGATGTAGAGCATATGTTTTTACGCCCCGAGGCACGCCAGAACATAAAACACTATTTCTACAACAGCGGCCACATGTATTATATTAATATGCCCGATATGATTCAGTTTAAAAAAGACGTAGATACTTTTTTTGACTGGAGCCTGAAGTGATTTTTTTTTGGTAACCAGCAGCAGTAACTCCGGTTACACATTGTTGCGTCGCACACTTCAGCATTTGAGATTTTAAGGTTTCTGATTTGAAAATATAAAGTTGAAGTGTGCGACGCAAGGATGCTGAGCAGCGAACTGCTGCTGGTAACAAAATAAATCAACTTAATTTTTCAGGTGGCTTACCCTTCTTCGCATATTCCATTCTCTGTATAAAAGTAGTGTTGTAATAGCCATCAATACCCAGCGATGCAATGATGCCTGCTTTTTCTAATTGTAAAAATCCATCTGCTTGCAACAGTTGGTCATCCTTAATAAAAACATCAGTAACGCTGCCTATTACAAAAAATGTTTGGTTATGTTTTATAGGTATTATTTCCACCAGTTGTAAGGCATACTGTACCGTACTTTCTTTTACAAAAGGGGCGTTTATAGTGGTATGCCATTCAGGGGTAAGTGCGGTAGCTGTAAATTCATTTTCATCTGCTGCATATTTAGCACTGGTTTGATGTGCTTTTTCAATAATAGTATTGGTTACATGGTTGATGGTATAAATACCCGTGGCTTCAATATTGGCTAAGGTATGTGGGGTAGCGGGGCGGGGGCGGTTAACAAAGCCAATCAGAGCCGGGTCGGCACCAAGGTGTACTATATTACTAAATATGGCAAGATTGGTTTGCCCTTCTTTATTTTGTGTGCCAATTAAAGAAGCTGGTTTAAAACCGCTAAGGCTGTTTATTAAATTGGCCCGGTAAAAACGCTCCTGCTGTTGCAGTTGTGCTAAAGAAAAATGCAGCATACCATTAAGTTATGCTGCAGTAACAAGAAAGTGGGCACTATGTTTATTTTATAGCACGTGTTTTTTAAAGAAAGCAATAGTGCGGCCCCAGGCTAATTTAGCTGCAGCTTCGTTGTATCGGCCCACAGCCGTATCGTTATGAAAAGCATGGTTTACGCCATCGTACATATAAAGTTCATACGGTTTATTGTTTTGCTTTAAGGCTTCTTCATAGGCTGCTATGCCGGCATTAATACGTTCGTCTAAGCTGCCATAATGCAACTGCAACGCAGCTTTTATAGAAGGCACTTCTTCTGCAGTTGCCTGGCGGCCATAAAATGCAACGGCGGCTTTTAATGAATTTACTTTTACAGCCAAACTATTACTCATAGCACCGCCCCAGCAAAAACCAACACAACCTGCATTGCCATTAAAATCACTGCGGGTTTTTAAGTAATCAAAAACGTTTATAAAATTTTGCAGGTTGTTTTCTGCTTTCAGTTCCTGAAACTTTTGGCGGGCTTCATCTTCATTGGCAGGCACAGCACTAATTGCAGAAAGCGCATTGGGGGCAATGGCTAAAAAACCCTCTTTGGCAGCACGACGGGCCACGTCTTCAATATGTGCATTCAACCCACGGTTTTCATGTATTACAATAATGGCCGGGTATTTTTTATTGTCTTTGGGTCTTGCCACATAGGCTTGCATATTACCGGGCACACCGGTATAACTAATACGTTCTGTAAACAAATCTTCTTGTGGTATAGCTACTACTTTTGCTTGTGCGGCATTTACTTCTATTAACGGCAACACGGCCATGGCCGCAGCCGTACTGCCGGTTAATAATACCAGCCTGCGAAAGAATTCTGTTCTTGGCAGTGGGGCATGTGTATACTCATCGTATAGGTTGATAATTTGTTGGTCCATGGTGATAGTTTTTTGTTTTTCTAAGATACGGTTATAAAACAGTAGCACCTTTTTTTTTACACCAATGTTATAATAGTACGTTTTGCGGTAAGTGGTGGCCATTATTTTGCCGGCAAGCATACAGAATTTTAATATCTTCACACACCCAAAAAATAACATTATGCTGCAACGAAGACTGCTTGCTTTTCTAGCCCTGTTTTTATTGGTATTGGTAGCTTGTAATAATAATCAAACTGCTGCCACAGAACAGGAAATACCTACTTTAAATAACTTAATTCCAAAACCGGTGCAGGTAAAAGCCGATACGGGCTTCTTTACTTTAAACGATAGCACTTTTATTACAGTACCTGTAGGTGACACAGCGTTGCTACAAATTGCACGATATATAATTACAGTATTAAAACCTGCCACTGGTTTTAAGCTTAAAATAGATACCAATCCAAAACCATCCAACAGCATTACATTGGCATTGGTAAACGATTCTTCTTTAAACAACGAAGGGTATGAATTAAAAGTAAGCAACAGCGGCATTACTATTAATGCCTTTCAACCTGCTGGCTTGTTCTATGGTGTGCAAACCATCCGGCAATTATTGCCGGCTGCTATTGGTAAAGACAGCCTTGTTATTACAAATTGGCAAATGGCTACCGGCGCCATCCGCGATTATCCGGAGTATGCCATGCGGGGCGCCATGTTAGATGTGGCCCGCCATTTCTTTGATGTGGATGCTGTTAAACGCTACATTGATTTTTTAGCATACTACAAAATGAACACCCTGCACCTGCATTTAAGTGATGATCAGGGCTGGCGTATTGAAATAAAAAAATGGCCCCGCTTAACGGAGTATGGCAGTACCACACAGGTGGGTGGCGGACAAGGCGGCTTCTATACACAAGAGCAATACAAAGATATTGTTACGTATGCAGCCAATCGTTTTATAACTGTTATTCCAGAAATTGATATGCCAGGCCATACTAATGCAGCACTGGCATCATACCCCGAGTTAAATTGCAATGAAAAAGATAAAAGCCCCAAACTGTACACCGGTATTGAAGTTGGCTTTAGCACATTGTGTACCCAAAATGAAAAAGTGTACCAGTTTGTAGATGATGTATTAAAAGAATTAGCCGCAATTACCCCCGGCCCTTATTTGCATATTGGCGGAGATGAAAGTCATGCTACTAAAAAAGAAGATTATATTCCTTTTATGAACCGTGTGCAAACCATGGTAAAAAAACAAGGCAAACAAGTTATTGGTTGGGATGAAATTGCCAACGCCACTTTACAGCCCGGTACATTAGCGCAATACTGGGCCGATTCTGCCAATTCAAAAAATGCGGTAAAGAAAGGCGCTAAAATAATTATGTCTCCCGCCGCCCGTTCTTATATGGATATGCAATACGATTCAACCTCAAAGTTGGGTTTACATTGGGCCGGCTATATAGAAGTAGATAAAGCCTATAGCTGGAACCCCGCAACTCTGGTAGATAGTATTGAGCGTAATAATATAGTTGGTGTTATTGCTCCGTTGTGGTCAGAAACGATAGTAACTATGAATGATATAGAATACATGGTGTTTCCGCGTTTGCCAGGTTATGCAGAAATTGCATGGTCGCCGGCCAGTGGCCGCAGTTGGGAGGAATATAAAAACCGCCTGGGTAACCATGGCCGCCAAATGAAAGCAAAGCATATTAATTACTATCCTTCAAAATTGGTTGATTGGAAACAATAAATATTTGTTGTGTCAGCTTCTGTAACTCCGGTGTAGCATCGTTGCTACGCTCAGTTCATCGGCAGTGCCCATAGCAACTAAATAACTAAATTTAAAAACCCTGCACTAACTGCGGGGTTTTTCTTTTGTTGGTGTTCTTAAAAAATCGTAACCTTATCATCTAAACTTTTTAAATATGAAGGTATCAACAACCAAGCTCACTGCTAAATTAACCGCAGTATTATTAGTACTGGTAACTGTAATTGCATTTAGTTGTAATAACGGTGGCGGAGAACCCGCAGCAACCACAGAAGACACCACCCGCGAAAAGGCTGAGACAAGGCCAACCAAATCTCCCAACGCATTAGATTCTACTGGTACCGAAACGCCGGCAGCCGACACTGCACATTAATAATTTTAGGCATTTTTTAAAAGAAGTTGTTTAGCGTAGTTGTACATTCTGTCAATCCGTTTGCATATGTACAGTAAATAACTCAGGTGTCTTGCACTTTTAATGGTAACTATATTTAAGCAACTTCTTTTTTACGCTTCTTCGTTTTTATCTTCTGTATCATCTGCCCCTACATCTAATTTAATTTTACGGGTAGTAATCTTAATACTGCCATCATGCTGGGCTCTTCTGTGTGTCAGTTTTTCTATTAACCAATGTTCAATGCGGTGGTGTGCAGGTATTAAAAATGCTGCTATTGCTACAAATATCATTATTTCATACACGGGGGTGTGGTGTGTTAATGCAGCTACAGTAGGGTGTAAAAACAGCGTCAGGTATTCAAAGAAAATTAATAAAGAAAGAATACCCAGAATTTTAATGACGCGTATGGGTATTCTGATGCGGCTTAGCAGCACCGTTAACATAAAAAATGCCGGTATAAACAAGCCAATTAACAAAAGCTGTAATTGTTGTTTTCTTTCTTTAGCGGCAATCTTACGGGTTTCTTCTAATTCTGCCTGGCGCAATTGTTCGTTTATAGAAAGTATCTGCGACTCGCGGATGCGGGCTTTGCTGTTAATGGTATCATTCAACTGTTTTTCTAAAGCCAGGTAAACAAAAGCGCTGTCTATCTTTTTTATATTCTGGTATTGGCTTGTTAAAAAAGCAGTTGCTTTTTGCTCATGGGTTAAAAAGCCACCGCGGTTGGCCACTTGTCTCGAAAAACGTGCAAAGTAAATGGCAGAATCCACCTGATTTTTTTGTTGATAAAGATTAGCAAGCCCTAAACTGGCTTCTCCCAATACCTCATCATCATTGGCTGCTTCCAATAAAATGATGGCTTGCTGGTAATTAGTTTGTGCAGCATCAAATTCTTTTCTTTTTAAAAATACATGTGCTAAACCCGTCATGGATGTGCCGGTTAAATCGCCATCGTTTAACCGCTGCGCCAATACCAGCGATTGGTTGAAGTACTTGTACGCAGAATCTGTTTTGTTTAACCGGTTATAGGCATCGCCCACATTCAGGTTTACATAATACTCCAGTTCTGTAATATTATTAGCTTTTAATACAGAGTCGGACTGATAATAATATTTTAACGCATTAGTATAGTCATCCAGATAGGTATAAACAATGCCAATATTCATTAATACACTGGCAAGGTTGCGGGGGGTATTGCGTTTTTCTTCCAGCTTTAATTTTTGAAGATTGATATCTAAAGCCCTTGGGTAGTTACCCATTTTTATAAAACTATTGGCCACTATACCCAGCGACCGAGACTCACCTTCAGTATATTTAATACTGCGGGCAAGATAATAAGCTTGTTGTGCAATTACCAGTGCGGTATCTGGGTTGTAAATGCTTACATAATCAGAGAGTTTCCATAACATTTTAACGCGGGTAGAATCTGTATTTTCAACAGCAAGTAAAGCCATCAGGCTATCTGCTTTATGTTTTTGCGCAAGGCCCGTTACTGGAACATAAAAAAAATAGCAACACAGAAATAACAGAAAAATAAAAGGCTTGCCAATGCAAAACATGAAAACAGGGGTTTGGTTACAGGTTTCTAATTTAGCTATTATTGTTCAATTGTAAACTGAAAGTTGAAGTTGCGTTAAAGACAAAATAT
>REAR01000028.1 GCA_004295245.1 Sphingobacteriales bacterium
CCCAAAGGCTATACCCGCATTTTAGGAAAACTAGCCAGCATAACAGATAGCGGCATACCTATTCATTTTTTTGTAGGCAACCACGATATGTGGATGAAAAATTATTTTCAGCAAGAGTTGAACATACCAGTATATTTTGAACCCAAAGAATTTGTTTTTAACAACCAAAAATTTTGGGTGGGCCATGGCGATGGCTTAGGCCCCGGAGACCATGGCTATAAATTCATAAAAAAAATATTTAGAAACCCGGTATGCCAATGGCTGTTTGGTATTTTACCACCAGCAGTGGGTGTAGGTCTTGCCAATTATTTAAGCAGGCGCAGCCGTGCCATGACCGGGCAAACAGATGCTGTATTTTTAGGCGAGGAAAAAGAATGGCTGATTACCTATTGCAAAGAAGTATTAAAGCAACAACAGTATTAACTTAGGAGATTGGATACGTTACGACTCTTATGCCGTTTTTAATGGCCAGCAATTAGAACTTTGTTTTTATAAAGAATGAAGTACCACATACTAATACTAACCCTTTTTATACAAACCATTTGCCAGGCACAGGCAGATACCAGCCTGCCCCTGTATAAAATTGTAGGTAACAATATTGCCGATTTTACTACCGATAATCTGGGCAATATTTATTTACTCAGCACCAACAACCAATTAAAAAAATTAAACCCCAACGGAGATTCTGTTGCCGTGTTTAACGATGTGCGCCGCTTTGGAAAACTCTACCAGATAGATGCCAGCAACCCTTTAAAAGTACTACTGTATTACAAAGACTTTTCCACCGTTGTGGCATTAGACCGTTTTTTAAACATACGCAACACCATAGATTTACGCCGCCTGAAACTGTACCAGGTAAAAACCATTGGCCAGTCTTTTGACAATGGCGTTTGGGTGTACGATGAACAGGAAGCCAAACTAAAACGCGTGGCAGACGATGGAACCATTAAAGAGCAAACCGGCGACCTGAGGCAGCAGTTAGAAGAAGCCCCCGCACCCGATTTTATAACCGACCAGGAACGATTGGTATATTTATACGACAGCACCCGTGGCCTGTTGGTGTTTGATTATTTTGGTAATGTAAAAAACAAAGTAGCACTCACCGGCTGGCAAGACTTTCAGGTAATAGGCACTGTAATTTTTGGCCGCAAGGGCACCCTTTTAGAACGCTACCAGTTAAATACCCTGCAACTGCAAGAAAAAAATCTGCCCGGCATTTTACACAATACCACCCGCATACATATTGCCATTAACCGATTGTACTGCTTAAAACAGGGGCGGCTTTATATTTACAGTTTATAATTTTTGTAACCAGCCTTTGTGCTACTATCAGCAGTAGTTGCGTCGCACACTGCAACAGCAGTGCTAATACTTGCAATAAACACAATATCTCTTAACTTCCTTTTCTATGCAGGTTAGTAAATAATTAGATGAAAAGAAGTTATGCAATACCATAACAACAGCATGTTCTGTTTGTACATAAAAGCTATTGAAGGGACGTTGCGAAGGTTGAATGAACAACCACTTATGATAATTTTACTTTTTATAAAAAATGGGCAATACTTTTTTTTCCCAATTATGCTCCGGAATTGTACATCCAGGTGATTGGAAATAAAAAACAAGGGAATCTGTCAAACTCAATTCGTCATTAATAAAAATTATGGCTTTTTTAGCCTGATCAATTTCCTCAAATTTATTCTCTATAGTAAATAAATCAACGTAACCAAAAGCCCTATACATTTTTTTATTTGCGTACTCAACCTTAAAGCCCTCACCTCCATTAGTTTGAGGAGCATATAATTCTCTATAATCTCTCAAATACAAAAAATTTATTTTATTCAATTTACTCCAAAAAGCATCCCAACCACTTTTGGGTTTCAAATTGAACCAAATCTTTTTTTTAACTTCAATTGCTTCTCCTGATTTTTTTCTAATATAACTATAATGAAAGAATGTAGCATGCCATACCTTATCTGTAGCCATTTTTCTCAATACTAACCCCTGACTTGAATTCGTAAATCCGTATCCAATCCAGATACGTACTTCTTCACCATTAAAACCTTTATCTATTTCTTCTAACCCCAAATTTTTTTCGATAGACTTTTTTAGTAGTAAATATTTTAATTCACGAAATCTTTCCGGAATTTTTATAGAATCCAAAACAAGATTGCTTGTTGTTTGATTTTGTAGTTTATTATCTTCATTACAATTCAAAGAAAAAATTATTATGAACCCTATCAGTAATATTTTAATTTTCATATTTACTTTTTGTATCAATACAGTGTTTCCTGCAGGGACCCAACAAGATGTTTAAAGCTACAAAAAAAGGCTTAGGCACTGCCTTACAATTGGTAAATTTATTAAAGTTAAAGTGCAAATTAAGAGGAGATGAACAATCAATAAAACCGCTTTTAACGTCTTCATAAAAAACAACAAGACAATAAGTATTAATTTTACAAGCATGAATGCATTACTGGATAAAATTATTCTCAATAACACATTACTCAGCTACCTCATTTGCTTTGGCACTATTTTACTGGCTGTTGCTTTTAAGCGTTACCTGGGTCGTTATGTAGCCGGGCTGGTGTATCGCATTATTCAAAAAGCTAGTTGGGCGGTAGATAAAAAAACCTTCGTAGATCTGTTGGTGGGCCCGCTGGAAACCTTCTTCCTGATACTGGTAACTATCATAACACTGGATAAACTTAATTTTCCCAATGCGTTTAAGTTTACCATTTTAAAAACCAACTCGCACAACATTATAGACGCCATTGGCAATGGTATTGTAATTACTGCCTTCATCTGGTTGCTGCTGCGCATTATAGATTTTATTGCCACCGTATTAAAACGCAAGGCCGATATAACCCCACAGGCTTCTGATAATAACCTGATTGTTTTTTTAAAAGACTTTTTAAAAGTGGTGCTGGTAATTATTGGCATTTTACTAATCATCCGTTTTTCTTTTGGTAAAGACATTGGCAATTTACTAGCCGGCTTAAGCATTGTTGCGGGTGCACTGGCATTGGCCGCCCGTGAAAGTTTAGAAAACCTGATTGCCTCTTTTATAATATTTTTTGATACCCCCTTTAATGTGGGCGACCTTGTTAAAGTAAACAACATAACCGGCACCGTAGAAAAAATTGGTTTGCGCAGCACCCGCCTGCGCACAGAAGATAAAACATGGGTTACCATGCCTAATAAGCAAATGGTAGATAGTATAATGGATAACCTGACGCTGCGCAACCAACGTCGCGGTATTTTAAAATTAGAAATCAGCCTGGGCACAGCCCCAGAAACCCTGCAACGTTTTATTACCGATTTAAAAAAAATTGTACAACACCCGTTGGTAGAAAACTATACTGTTTTCTTAAGTGATATTGCAACCAACTGCTACCTTGTACAGGCAGAATATTATACCGCCACCATACCCATTGCAGATTTTAACCAAATGAAACAACAAATAAATTTGCAGGTAATAGCATGGCTTAAAGAAAACAATGTAGAGCTGGCAGGTATGAATACAGAAATTAAAATAAGCCGCTAGGCTTATAAAGACGCTTTTATTTCCAGCAGAAAGCCTTTTATTTTTTCTAAAGATTGTATGAGTGCAAAACGTTCCTGCACCTGTTTGTTTTTCTTTATATAGTCTTTAGCCCCTTGCACGGTAAACTTGCGCTGGCGCAGCAAGTGGTGTATCAGTTGCAGGGTTTTTACATCTTCTGGGCGGTAGTAGCGGTCGCCTTTTTTATTGGTGCGGGTTTGTAAAAAACCAGTAAAGCTGTTGCTCCACATTCTTATTAAAGAAATATTGGCCCTGAACATTTCTGCTACCTGGCCAATACTGTAATACTGTTTTTGCTGCAGGGTTTCATCATCCGGCACATCTATAATATCAGCTATTAAATCGGCCTCTTTAAAAGATATGCGGCCCCGCTTGGCGGGTGGCGGTGGCACTAATGGTTTGGGCTTGGGTTTGCGGCCCCGTTTCTTTCCGGCAGGTGGGGCAATACTTATGGCCGCTGCTTCCGCTACTAAATCTACAATAGTAACAGGTGCTGCTATATATGCAGCTTGTTCTTCAGCAACGGTTGCAACCGGCGCTGCATCAAACTCAAACGCTATTTGTTTTAAATCTGCCATTTAATTGATGCACAAAGATACTATAGTACAAGTGTGCGACGCAACGATGTTGCCTGCTGTGGAAAAGTTGGGCTCAATATTTTATTAGTCGAAACTTTGGTTGCCCGAAGCCGCCATTTTTAAGATGCGGTCAAACTGCTCTGGCGTAAGATCGTTATAGAAAAAATAAACAGGGTCTATGGGGTTGCCGTTTTTATGTACTTCGTAATGCAGGTGCGGGCCCGTACTTTTACCGGTGCTGCCCACCCAGCCAATAATTTCGCCGCGTTTTACACTTTGGCCATTGCGTACTTTAACCCGTACCATGTGGCCATATAAAGTTTCGTAACCATAACCATGGCCAATTACCACGTGGTTGCCATAACCATTGCCCAGGTTACCCGCCACTTTTACCACACCATTTGCAGTGGCATAAATAGGCGTGCCCTGTGGTGCAGAAAAATCGAGCCCCTCATGTTTCTTTACCGTTTTGTATACGGGGTCTATACGATACCCAAAGCCCGATGCAATACGGTTTAAATCTTTATTGCTTACCGGTTGTATGGCAGGTGTGGCGGCCAGCAGCAGTTCTTTGTTTTTAATAAAGCCTGCAATTTCATCAAAACTGTTTTTTTGAAAAGCAAGGCGTGCAGAAAGTTTATTAATAGTATTGGCAATAGAAATAGAAAGATCGTTGGGCTTCATACGCTCTACCAAAATGCGTTCTTTCAGGTTTTCCATTTCTTTTTCCCGGGCACTGTCTGGTATAGGGGTGGCTTCAAAAATAGTACGGTACACATCGTTGTCCCGTTTTTCCAAATCAGTCATTTGCTGTTGCAGCTTGGCAATTTTCTCCGTCAGCAGTTCATAATTTTCTTCTGATGCTTCTAACTGCTGGCGCATTATTTTTTCTTTCGGAGAATCGAGGTATTTAAACGCTACCGATACAATGATAACCGCAGTAACAATAGAAGCAGCAATAAAACCCAAAATACGCAGCAGGGTTACCCGCAGCGGTGTTTCCAGCTTTTCATACCGCAGCGTATTGGTGTTATAGTAGTACTTAATTTTTTTCATGCACTGCTGCCCTGGTTTGCCGGCACTGCCTGCCAGCGGCGTTTTAAATAATGTTTTAATAGTTGGTTTACCGGCATTGGTGGTTAGGGCAGCTATGGTTGCGTCGCACTCTTCAACGGTATCGCACTGTTCAACCGCTTTGCAACAAGTTAAAGTAAGCCATAAACCAGCCCCCTTAACTTATTAACCTTAAAGCCCTAACCCTTACCTTTGCAGCCTGAAACAAAGAACCGTAAGTTATTAAATATAACAGACAAACGGCCAAATCTATAATCAAAGATTATTCCTGTTTTTATGAGTACCAGTGCTGAAATACGTCAACAGTTTTTAGATTTTTTTGCATCCAAGGGTCACCAGGTGGTACCCTCTGCCCCCATAGTGGTTAAAAACGACCCCACCCTGCTGTTTACCAACGCGGGTATGAATCAGTTTAAAGATTATTTTTTAGGTAACAGAAAACCAGAACATACAAGAATAGCCGATACGCAAAAATGTTTGCGGGTAAGTGGTAAGCACAACGATTTGGAAGAAGTAGGCGTAGATACCTACCACCATACTATGTTTGAAATGTTAGGCAACTGGAGCTTTGGCGATTATTTTAAAAACGAAGCCATAGAATGGAGCTGGGAGCTGCTGACAAAAATTTATAAAATTCCTACCGACCGTATTTACGTTACCGTTTTTGAAGGCGATGAAAAAGAAGGTTTGCCAAAATCTACCATTGCATTGGCTAAATGGAAAGAACTGGTAGCAGCAGACCGCATTGTAATGGGTAATAAAAAAGATAATTTTTGGGAGATGGGCGATACCGGCCCCTGCGGCCCCTGCACAGAAATACATGTGGATTGCAGAAGCGATGAAGAAAGAAAATTAGTA
>REAR01000029.1 GCA_004295245.1 Sphingobacteriales bacterium
GCTCCTAAGAGGTGGGTAAGGTTCATATATAAAATTTTTCAGCAAAGTATTTATTAGCCAAATACTAATCAAACACATTATATCCACAATACTGTTAAATAATCAACTACGTTCGCACACCGCTGTTACCACCGCTCCAGTGTGCGACGCAACGCTATTGCTATGAAAGACCACTGCTGGTTACATAAAAAAATAGCTGCCCTTGCAGGCAGCTATTGCAACAATTTATTGGTTGCTTATAAAGTTAAGTTCCAGCCATCGCGGTATTCCCGCTTTACAAACTGGTTGGCTTCGTCAAAATTGGTAATCTTCATATTCTTTGCATCCCATAACAGTTTTTTGCGGCCCAGGTATTTATCGTCCCATCCTTTCAGGTTGGGGTTCTTCATTAAAAAACTGCGTATGGCCAGATTGCCTATTAAAATACTTTCAGTAAACGGCCCGGCAAACTCAAAAGGGCTGCTGGTTACGCCTTTGCCATAACCGGCTATGCAGGCGTTTACCCATTGCACATAGTGGCCTTCGGGCACACGGGCTATTGTGGGCGCCGGTAATTTTTCTTTCATTTTTATGGTGGGTAGCAGGCGGGGGTTGGCGCCATAGCAATCGGCCATTAGCTTTCCTTTGGTGCCGGTAAACAACACACCACCATCCCAGTTGCCCATTTTTTCATCGGGCAATAATTCATCGGGCCGCTGTGGTAATAAACCGCCATCGTACCAGCTTACTTTTATAGTGCCCTTACCTTTATTTTTTGGGTACGTTAAATGAATGATAGATGAGGCCGGACAGGCATCGGTGTTTTGTGTATCATTCCACATCTCCTTCCACATCGTTGCAACACTGGCTTCCACATCGCTGGGGTAGTCTATGGGCAGGCAACGAAAAACTGGATCCATAATATGACAAGCCATATCGCCCAAAGCACCGGTGCCAAATGCCCACCAGCCGCGCCAGTTAAATGGTAAATAAGCGGGGTTAAAGTCTATCATCTTAGCAGGACCAATCCATAAATCCCAGTTCAGTTCTGCAGGTGTATCAAACTTACCGGTGGGGGTGGGTATGCCTTGTGGCCATACGGGGCGGTTGGTCCAGCAATCTACTTTTGTTACATCACCTATCAGGCCAGCATCAATTAATTCTTTGGTTCTTCTTACCCCATCGCCACTACCACCCTGGTTGCCCATTTGTGTAACCACTTTATATTTTTTGGCGGCTTGTGTTAATATGCGTGCCTCGTAAATATCGTGTGTTAGCGGTTTTTGTGTGTACACATGTTTGCCCAATTGCATAGCGGCTAACGTGGCTACGGCATGTGTATTATCGGGTGTTGAAATACTGCAGGCGTCAATATTATTTTTTTCTTTCTCCAGCATTTCTCTAAAGTCTTTGTAATAGGTGGCTTTAGAAAATTGTTTTACGCTGCCCTTTGCCTGCCGGTCATCCACATCGCAAAGCGCCACAATATTTACTTTGGGGCTTTTTGCAAACTCCATTAAATCGCTACTGCCTTTGCCACCCACGCCAATGCCGGCAATATTTAATTTATCGCTGGGGGCTATAAAGCCACGGCCCAATACATGCCTTGGTACAATAAAGAAACCGGCAGCGGTAACAGCGCTGTTGCGTATAAAATTTCTCCTGCTTTTTTGCAGCTGTTTGTTTTTCATTCAGCAAACGTTTAAATGGTTTTAGTTTTGGTTGCGTGTTATTAATTATTAATTATAAATTCATACTATAGCTGCCTCTGTAATTTCTTTTTACAAACTGGTTGGCCACATCAAAATTAGTAATGCGCATTTCCTGTCCGTTCCATAATAATTTTTTACGGCCCGGAAAATTATTGCCTTCTTTATGAAAGAAGCTGCGCACGGCTAGGTTGCCCATTAAAACAGTTTCTGTTAATGGACCGGCTATATCAAAATTAGAACTGGTGAATGTGCCATAGCCTTTTTTACAAGCTGTTACCCATTGCTGCTGGTGGCCATCCCAACTGCCGGGCACCAATGCCTGTTTAGGGGCTGGCAGTTTTGCTGTTTTCATTTTTGCGGTGGGCAATAAGGTGGCGTTGCGCCCAAAGAGGCCCGCCATTATTTTTCCTTTGCTGCCTTCAAATATCATTCCTCCATCCCACTCTGCCATGGCTTCATCAGGCAATAACTCATCAGGTCTTTTAGGTGTTATACCGCCATCATACCAAATCATTTCCACCGGTTTTAAATTACCCCGCTGCGGAAACTGTATATGAATTTTTGAAGAAGAGGGATAGCTGTCTGTATAAAAAACTTCCTGAAAGAAACCGGTATAGCTGCGGGTAACGCTGCATTCTACCGCTGTGGGGTAGCCCAGTTTCAAAGCACGGAAAGGCACATCAATAAAATGGCAACCCATATCGCCCAGCGAACCAGTACCAAAATCTACCCAGCCGCGCCATATGGCGGGCACATAAGCCGGGTTAAAATCTCTGAAGGGGGCTGTGCCCAACCAAAGATCCCAGTCTAATTCTGCGGGCACTGTAAAATTTCCTTTTGGTGTGGGTATGCTTTGTGGCCAGGTGGGGCGGTTGGTCCAAACATGCACGGTATGCACGTGGCCAATTAAACCTTCCTGTATCCATGTTTCTACCTTACGGGTATCATCGCCGCTACTACCCTGGTTGCCCATTTGTGTAACCACTTTGTATTTATGTGCAGCCTGCGTTAATATTCTTGCTTCTGCTATATCATGTGTTAATGGTTTTTCTACATACACATGCTTGCCCAGTTGCATACAGGCAAGAGCTTGCACGCCATGCATATGATCTGGTGTGCTAACAATTACGGCATCTATGTTCTTTGCTTCCTTCTCCAGCATTACCCGATAATCTTTATAATAAACAGCCTTATCGTGTTTCTTACGATTATTGGCACTCATGCGGTCATCCACATCGCAAAGGGCAACAATATTTTCAGCACCGTTGTTAAAGGCCTGTTTAATATTAAAGTCTCCTTTACCGCCGGCACCAATGGCAGCAATATTTAATTTATCGCTTGGGGCTATAAAACCCCTACCCAATACATGACGGGGTACAATAAAAAAACCGGCAGCAGCTAAAGATGTGCTTTTTATAAAGCTTCGTCGGGCTGCCTTATCAGCTAACTTTTTTTTATTCATAGCAACAAGATGGTTTTATACGTAGTTCGTAAAAAATTACACCAATTGAGCATCCAGGCTAATTTCCATATTCAGTGCTTTGCTTACCGGGCAATTGGCTTTAGCATCTGCAGCACACTCGTTAAACTGATCGGCACTGATACCCGGCACACTTGCCTTTAATACAATGTGCGATGAGGTAATTACACCTGCTTCTAAAGTAATTGTTGCGGTAGCTTCTAACTGTGCAGGTGTAAAACCTGCGGCACCTAATACAAAACTCAACTTCATAGCAAAACAACCTGCGTGGGCTGCTGCTATTAATTCTTCGGGGTTGGTATAAGAACCATCTTCAAAACGAGATTTAAAATCATACGAAGTACTGCTTAATACGTTGCTTTGGGTGGTAAGGTTACCATTTCCCTCTTTTCCAGAACCGTTCCAGATAGCGGTAGCGCTGCGTTTCATAATTGTGTATTTTTAATTTAAAGTTTATACAATGTTACTTGATTGGGAAGACTTTGAAAAGGTTGACATAAGAGTTGGAACTATACTGGAAGTTAGTGATTTTCCAAAAGCAAAAAAGCCGGCCTATCAATTAAAAATTGATTTTGGAATGCTGGGCATAAAACACTCCTCTGCACAAATTACCACGCATTACAAAAAAGAAGAATTGGAGGGCCGGCAGGTGGTGGCCGTAGTTAATTTTCCACCCAAGCAAATTGCCAATTATTTCAGTGAATGCCTGGTGCTGGGCGTGTATAATGAAAACAAAGAAGTAATTTTATTACAACCACAACAACCGGTAACCAACGGCTTAAAAATTGGCTGACACATGAGTAATCAATACACTGCTTATTACACATCGCCACTGGGTGTTTTACGCATCAGCAGTAATGATGCTGCTGTTAACGAAGTACATTTTTTGCATGAAGATGAAATAGCAGGAGCAGCACCACCGGTGGAACAACGCCCCAAAGTATTACAGCAATGTATTAACCAATTGATAGAATATTTTACCGGAGACCGAAAAGATTTCACCGTGCCCTTGCAACAAAATGGTACCGATTTTCAGCAAAAAGTGTGGGGTGAATTATTGCATATTCCTTTTGGTAAAACAATTTCGTATTTAGATCTTTCAAAACGCATTGGAGATGTAAAAGCGATACGGGCAGCCGCTTCTACCAATGGTAAAAATAAAATTGGTATCATTGTTCCGTGCCACCGTGTTATTGGCAGCAACCAAGATTTGGTGGGCTATGCCGGCGGGCTGTGGCGCAAAAAATGGTTATTAGAACACGAGCAAAAATTAGCGTACGGTATACAAACTCTTTTTTAATATTTTGTTACCAGCCGCAGTTTTCATAGCAGTCCCGAAACTTCGGGATTGCGTTGCACACATCAACAGTTGCATTGCTAATTTGAAATTTCAAATAAGCAATATGAAATCTCAAATGCTTAAGTGTGCGACGCAACGATGCCCAACCGGAGTTACAAAAGTTGGTTACAAAAAACAAAACACCATAAACGAGTGCTTATATGAACAGAAGAAAATTTCTTAAAAACACATCGCTGGCAACAGCAGGCGTTAGCATTTTAAACTTTCCTATATTTGGTAAGAATGCACCCAGCAATAAGGTGGTGTTGGGCATAATGGGTGTAAACTCAAGAGGCGCATACCTGGCCGAATGTTTTTCTAAACTAGCCAATGTAGAGATTGCCTATTTATGTGACGTGGAAGATAGTGCCATTGCCAATGGCTTAAAACCATTTGCTACAGCGGCCCGTAAACCAAAAGTTATAAAAGATATTCGTGAGCTGGTGAAGCAAAAAGATTTTGATGCTTTGCTGGTGGCCACACCAGATCATTGGCATGCGCCGGCAACATTGCTGGGCGTATCGCATGGCAAGCATGTTTATGTAGAAAAACCTTGCGGCCATAATGCATATGAAGGTGAGTTGCTGGTACAGGCTATGAAAAAATACCCGAAACAGTTAATACAAATGGGCAACCAGCGCCGCTCAATGCCTAATTTAATTAATGCTGTTAAAGAAGTAAGAGAAGGTATTATTGGCAATGTTTATTATGGTAAAAGCTGGTATGCCAATAACCGTAAAACAATTGGTGTTGGCAAAAAAATACCTGTGCCGGCTACATTAGATTTTGATTTGTGGCAAGGGCCTGCACCCCGCCGCGATTATAAAGATAACCTCGTGCATTATAACTGGCATTGGTTTTGGCATTGGGGTACTTCTGAAACCTGTAATAATGCAACGCATGAGTTAGATATGTGCCGTTGGTTTTTAAATGTTGATTACCCTACACAGGTTACCTCTTCTGGTGGCCGCTATGCCTTTAAAGACGATTGGGAAACACCTGACACACAAATGGCTAATTTTGAATTTAGCGGCAATAAACTAATTACATGGGAGGGCCGTAGTTGTAATAAACTACCAGTAGAGGGTGCCGGCCGTGGTTTTATTATTTATGGTGAAAAAGGTTCGTTGGTAAACCGTGGCAACGATGATTATAAAATTTTTGATGCCGATAATAAATTAGTAAAAGAAGTAAAAACCGCTGTGCATAACGATGGCACCAATACCATTAGCGCCACCGGCAATTTAGATTTCTTTCA
>REAR01000083.1 GCA_004295245.1 Sphingobacteriales bacterium
AATTGGGCAGAAGAGCCTCCAAATAAATTATCAATCATTTTGCCTACCAATTGTTTTTGGGTTTTTTCTTTGGTAATGGCTGCCTGGTAAAAATGAGTTTTAGCGCTTTGATCTCTGCGTACCAATCCTTTTTCATTCATTATCTGCATTAGCTTTAAGGTGGTGGTATAACCCACTTCTTTTGTTTTTGCCAATACTTCGTGTACATCTCTAACACTGGCTATACCTTTCTGCCACAACACGGCCAGTATCTCTAACTCGCCATCGGTTGGTTTTATATGTTTACCCATAAGGTTATACTTTGAATCCGAAATTACGACATATTTCGTATGAGCAATACTTGAACTATCTTTTTTTGCACGCCACTACTTTTTTAAGGATGCATTAACAGGCCAATTGTTGCAGTAGACGCCATAGTATTTATGTAGTAATTTTCTATAAAAGCAGGTGAAAAAAGGTTTGCTGTTGAACCGAGCGTGGCAAGAATGCTTAACCGGAGTTGGTTTGCTGGTGCCATAAAAAAAAGCTGCCCCTGAGGGACAGCTCCTAATATAAGAAGGATAGTTGTTGCTATTTTTCAAAAACAAGTGCCGGATATTCTCCTTTGTGGCCGCATGTTTCCGGGTCTTTTTCTTCTTTTTCATACACCCAGTCTAGTATTTGTTTACCACCTAACCAGCTGTGCAAATAATAACGCATAAAGTGTACGCTTAAGCTTCTCCACACTCTTAGTTTAAAAGGGGGCAGGTTTTTTTGAAAATATTCCTGGCTATGTGCATAGTAGTATAAACGGCGGCCGCTATCTTTTTTGCCAACCAGTTTGGCGGCTCCATCAAAAATGCGGTTTTTTGAATAAACAAATGCACGGAAAGGGAACATCCAGAAATTCATCCAAGGCGAATGTTTGAACCACTCGTACACCACAACACCTTTACCACCTGTTTTAAGCATGCGGTATAATTCTTTGATAGCGGTTGCTTGCTGATCTTTTGGAATATGATAAATTGTATTTAATGAAACAAAGCCATCTACTGCGCCGTCTTTAAACGGCATATTGGTCATATCGGCCAATACACACAATGCTTTATCGCCTAACTTTCTTTTACATTCGGTTAAGGCCTGAAAAGAAAAGTCTACACAAACTCGGTATTTGTAATTTGCAGAGTATTGCAGATAATCTTTAAACTGTAATGCACCAGAAGCGGCATCTACCATATAAGTTCCGCTGGGGTTAAGGTAGCGGCTAACACGGTTATGGCATTTGGTTAAATAGTCTTGTGCAAAGGGACGAAGGTCTTCAAATATTACAGCATCTTCATAGTTACCTTCTTCATCGGTAAACCATCCTTTTTGATTGTAGAAATTTTGTACCAGTTGCTTATCCTCGTCAATAGTGTCTTTAATTATTTTATCCTGACTGTCTACCAATGCCAGGTCTTTTAAAAGTATCACTATCTCTTTAATGATGGGGTATATATAAGCACCATCTACAGAGCAAAGCCCTTTTTCAATTTTTTCTGTAAAAGGGTTGCCACCTGCTTGCCAAAGCTGATTACTGGCAGATTTTTGGTTGATGATGCTGATTTCGTCAGCCTGCAAAGCCCTTAAATCTTTTCCGGTAATGGGGCATTTAAGAATAGAAATCCATTCCATGGGTTAATGTGTTTTAAACGGCGGCTAAAGTACTATAAGCCATCCATATTTGCAATAACGGAAAATGGGGGTATTTATTACAAATACAGTGTAATTCAATGTCTTTTATATGACGTACTGCTATTGCGCATCTCTTTAGCTTTGAAAAAAAATTTTATGAAGCAGATTTTAGCCCTTGTAATTTTTTATTTAGCGCTCCTGCCACTAAAGGCGCAGCAATACCCATCAGGTATTAATGTGGCTGCCAAAGCTCCGCAATTTGAGGCAAAAGACCAGAACGGAAATAACGTGCAATTAACCCAACTGCTAAAAAAAGGTACTGTTGTACTAATTTTTTACAGAGGCCAGTGGTGCCCCCATTGTAACCGGCAGCTAAAGCAATTAGAAGACTCGCTAAGTTTTTTAAAAGAAAAAGGAGCTTCATTGGTTGCCATAACACCAGAGAAACCAGAAAACATTAAAAAAACAATGGCAAAAACTAAAGCCAGCTACCCAATTTTATTTGATGATGGCTTGAAAATAATGAAGCAATATGAAGTAGCGTATGATGTGGATGCCATTACCATAGATAAATATAAAAAATATGGCATTGATTTTAATGACGTAAACGGTAGTAACGGCGCTGTATTACCTGTGCCCGCAGTGTACATTATTAATAAAACAGGCGAAATAGTATATAAATTTTTTGATGCCAACTATACCAAAAGACCTTCTGTTAAAGAGTTGCTTAGCTATTTGTAAACCTTACTGTTTGCATATAAAAAATACCAGCATTTGCGCTGCAGGCAACATCGTTGCGTCGCAATCCGTTCATCGGTATTGCTAATAGCAACAGGGCTAACTTTTATTAAACTTGCAATAAATGACATGAACAGGTATCTGTAAAATTGTCAAAAATCAACATACCGTTTGTATCAGTACTTAATTCTATTTGCAGTACACCTTCTTTATTCATTATAAAAGAACCGCCGGCATTTACAAAATTATCGGCCGGGCCAACTGCATTTACAAATAATACCGGGGACTTATTTTGTTTTGCCAACTGTGCCAGCCTTATTTTAGACTCAATTACACCGTTGTGGGTTTTTGCTACACTGGCAATATATAACTTGGGTTGGAGCAAGGCAACTGCTGCCGCATGCTGCGGCACAGACAGTTCATAACAAATTGCAAATGCTATGGCAGGCAAAGGCGTAACCGTTGTATTAGCTACCGGTACAAAAAAAGGCAGCTCATCTGCATGCAAATAAGTTTTATAATAAACCACCGGCAATTTATTTGGAAGAAAAAAGAGTGAAGCAATTGCAATACCCGATTCAGTTAATAGGGGTAAACCTGCGGCAATTATTAAATCATGCGTATTGCTCATGAGCTGCAAAGGTTGCAGCCGGCTATCCGTTAAGGTAAACGCTATTTCTTTTGCTAACACCGGCTCATAATTAGTGATAGATAATTCTGGAAACACAATCAAATCAGCATCCAGGCTTGCGGCCTGCATACAACAGGCAATATGCAATTCAATATTTTTTTCAATTGAGCCAGCCTTTGTTTGCAGTTGTGCCAATGCTATTTTCATATCACTTAAAGATATAAAATTTTAAATAGGGTTGCGTATTGTACTGTTGCTGAAGGGTGCGACGCAACCGGAGTAGCATAGCAATACCATTGCTGGTTACTAAAAAAATACACTCAGCTTTAAACGAAGGTTGAAAGGAGAACCGGGGGTAAAGTGAATTTCTTCAACAGGTGTTGTTTCGTTTTTTAAGCGAGACTCTGTATTAAACTGCGCCTCGTTCCATTTAGCATTGAAGATGTTTTCGGCCACCAAGCCTATTTCATATTTTGGTTTGGTATAATTTACAGTAGCATCTGCAAGGGTATATCCTTTTGCAGTAACGGTATTGGTTTCATTGGCAGCACGGTCTTTTATATATCGGTAACGCAGGCTGCCATTAAACCCTTTGGTAGATTGATAACTGATGCCGCCCACGCTGCTAAGCGTTGGCGCTAAAGGAATATAATTTTCTCCTTTTGCTGTATTTAATGCTCGGGGTTGCGTGTAATTAATATTTGCATCTGTAAAAAAGTATTTACTTATTTGATAACGTATGGATAGATCTGCACCTGTACGTCTTGTTTTACCACTGGGTTCTACCACGCCGGCATCTCCTACGTACACAAACTCTTGTTGCAGATATAAATACCAAACGGCGGCATTAATAATTAAATTTTGATGTGGTTTTAGCAGCACACCTAAATCGGTGCCATATGCTGCTGGCAAATTTTTTTTGGTAGTATTGGCAGTAACCAATCTCGTGTCGTTACTGTGAAAACCCTTGCCGGTTTTTATATACAATTGTGTTGTTGTATTAAGTGTGTATTGCACACTTAATTTGGGGCTAACAATAGCATTGGCATTGTTGCGTTGTAAATTACTTTGCAAACGATCTGTGTACCCAAAATTGAAATAATCAAAACGGCTGGCAATTGAAACCACCCATTTGTTGTTGGTAAAACTTTGTTCGGCCCATGCAAAGGCATTGGTTTCTTTTATGTCTCCCAACTGAATTTGTTGCAGGGTTTCTGTACGGTTTCGGGTGCTGCTTAATTCGCTGTCTTTTGTTTTATCGTAGCGTAAGCCAATAGCTGCAATGGTTTTACTGTTCCAGTTGTTCCATTGCTTACTTATTTCCAATTTACCAAGGTATCCAAAAATATCTCTTTTTTCTTTTTGGCGTATCTGGTCGCCATTAATAGAATCATTGAGAAAAAATGTAAAATTTGAGTATAGCTCAAAATTGTACCGATTGTAATACAGTTGGTCTGTCCATGAACTATTTTTATTAATGACCGTTTTTAAAATTGCATTAAAATTTGTTCTGCCCGTTTGTCCGCCTTCAGTATTATCTATTGCCCCAAAACGTGTAATAGTGCCATTAGCAATGGCTCTTTCTGGTATTTGGCCAGACGCATTCCAATTGCTGGTAAAAGTAGAAGCCTGTAAAGTTAGAAATGAATTACGGCTGATGGGGCTGGTAAACTTGCTAAAAAAATTATAGCGTTTAAAATGTTGCGGCGATTCAAAAGGCCCATCTGAATATAGAAATTCACCGGCAGTAAACCAGTTGGTGTTTTTTAATTTAGCGTTCTTGCTAAGTAAGTCAATCATAGCAAGTGTGCGGAAGGTATTAAACTGGCCAGCTTCAGTTTTAATAGTATTTTTAGTAAGACTATTTATTGTATTAAAGTTTACATGACCAGCCACCGCCATATTACCTTGTGGTGCGCTATATAAACCCGGTGAAAAATCAATATTTTTTACCAGTTCCGGAATTAAAAAATGTAAATCGGCATAACCCTGGCCATGGGCATGACTTACCATATTTACGGGCATACCATCAACGTTAATGTTAATATCTGTGCCATGATCAATATCAAACCCGCGTAAAAAAATTTGTTCGGCTTTACCACCGCCGGCGTGTTGTGCAATAAATAAGCCCGGCATCAATCTTAATAAATCTTGCGAAGAACGGGCGGGTCTTAAATTAAGATCAATTTTACTGATGGTGCTAAAACTGGCACCAGCCTTACTTACAATGGTAACTTCTTTAAGGCTTAGTGTGGAAGGATAAAGTTCAATAAAGGTATTATCACCTAATTCATAACCAATAACTGTTTTGGTTTCGTAACCAATATAGCTTATTAAAACTGTGTCGGTGGCTGTAATAGAACCCAAAATTATTTCTCCTTTTACATCTGCTAACAGGTTTTTATTTTGACGCTCCAACGTAAGCAATGCATTTTCCAGTGGCTCTTTGGTTAAGATGTTAATAATTTTTATACGCTTTTCCGTCTGAGCAAAAGTTGTCAGATAAAATAATACACTCAGTAATGATAAGGTTATTTTTTTCATTGCATTAGGCTAAATAATACCCAATTCTTTTGTGATTTCTTTGCTAAGCACAGGCCCCAACTCATAAGCAGCTTCTGCAGCTTCTTTTAAATACTTTTTCGCCTTTTTTTTATTACCAGCTGCTTTGTAAATAACACCCATATGATAAAGCACCCCTGGTTCAAATACCCTGTTTTCTACATTTGATTGCAATATTTGCACCGCTTTATTAATAGCACCTTTCTTGTAATATGCCCAAGCCAGTAAATCGTACGATGCTGCGGTGGGGCGGCTTCTTACTTCTTCGGTTGCCAGTTCTAAAGCGCTCTGGTAATTGCCAAAAGCATCTGCCTGCAAATTAAAATGATACCGCTTATACATGTCGCCGTATAAATAGTTACTTGTCTGTTTATAATATTGGGTTATTAATACTGTACTGTTGATGCTATCATTTTCAAACGCTGCTATTTCCGCCAATAGCAAATCATAATCTGCAATAGGGTGTACTTTTTTTAAAGCGATTAATATTTTAGTGGCCAGCACCGTGTTTTTATCATGTGAGAATGACAGCCATGCAATACCCTTCAGGCAATGGTAATATGCACTGTCTTTTTGCAGTACATCTAAATAATTTTTATAAGCATCTTCAAACCTGTTGGCGTGGCCATACATATCAGCTAAATTAGATTTTGCCCAACAATACAAACCGGTATTGTTAGTACTAATTTTTTGCACCGCTGTTTCCATAAATGCAATAGCATTTTCCAGATTGCCCTTTACATGATCTTGATACTTTGCGGCACGTATTAAGTAGTCAAAATCATTGTCTTTTTTTAAAACCAATAGTTTTTTTTCTGCCAGCGCATAATTCCCCAATTCTATTGCCACATCAAATTGCATTAAAATGGTAAGGTATTTATCGTCACCTAAATTATATGCACTATCCAAATAGTTTTTTGCTTTTAAAAACTGATGCTGTGTAATTGCATTTGCTGCAAGGGCACGATATACGGATGAACCATTTTGTTTTATTAAACCATTTGCCAACTGGTACAAGCTATCTGCCTCATGCAACTGCATAATATTACCCGTGTACTGAAAACGTTTTATCAACAATCCTGCTACTTTTATTTGAGCAGATGTAGCATCTGGCAGCTCTGTAAGGCGCCCCTGCCAAAAATTCAAATCATCATCAACTTGTTTTAAAATAGCGGGATGAGCAGGCATTTCTTTAATATAGGCCTCCACTTCTTTTTCTGTCACTATTTTTTTTTCATTACAGGCAGAAAGAAAAGTAACTATTAAAAGGGTAAGTATTGTTGTAACATGTTTCATTAATGGTGTATTTTATTAGTTGGCCAGCTTTGCAGCTTTGTGCAGCAGTTGTTGCGTCGCACACTTGTGCTATTAATTAGCATTGAACATTTTTTGCCGCCTCACTCCAAATGATGACAATATAAATAACTACTTAAAAAAGGCATAAAGCGTTTGCTTTACAACAATTGCTTTACGCCTTTATGGTTATATTTTAGTGAGGGGTTGCCAGGTATGGAAAGCTACTTAAGAAAGCTTTATCATTTGCAGCAACATTGTCTTTAGTTAAACCAGGGTTAGACGTGCCACTGGGGCCTCCAAAAATTAACAGCAATGAAATATCAATAACATCATCTGCTAATGCACGACCGGTTAACACATTGGTGCCATCAAAATATGTGGTGGGTGCTGTGGTTGAAACATTTAATACGTCTGTAACCAGTAGCCCGCTTAAGGCATCTGCATTTTGCCCCAAAGCATTAGTGGTATACCCTGCATTAAGGGCCAACAACTTTGTTTTAAATTTAGCGGCAAAAGTTGCATTCATTTGCGATGGAGTGGTGGTATTAAATTTATCTTTCTCAGCTGCATCTACAAACACTGTATTAATAGCGGCTCTTGCCATTTGGTCTTGTTGTTCGTAGTAAACAACGGGGGCATCATTCTTATCTTTATCGCAGGCCGTTAAAGTGGTTACTGCAACAACGGTGGCTACAAAAAAATATCTGTTTATTATACGTTTCATATTATTCTCTTTAATAGTTTATTTGAATTAGATTTTTTTCTTTGTTTCTACCCACAGGTTTACTTTACCTGTGCTGGCACCTAAAAGAGTTTTAGGAACTTCTACCACTATACTTAGTACGTTGGTGCCTTTAAAAGTATCATTGCCTGGGTTGTTAAAACCGGTGGCTGTGCCTCCAATAACTTTTTTATACTGGTCCAAATCAAAAAAGAAGGGATCATCTCTGGGGCCTGCGAAAACTTTTATGCCATTGCTTCCAGTGGCAGTTACGGCTGTGCTGCCATATGTTGTAACGGCTACTTCTGCTGTTACAGATCCTTCCAGACGGCTACGTGTTCCTTTTTCTGATGGAGCTACCGGACCGTAAAATTTCATCTTACTGCCATCGTAAATGGCTTGTATTACCAGATCTTCCACATTGTCATTATTGTTGTCTACATTAAATTCTATTAATGTATTAGCGTCAAACTTAGCAGCACCGGTTGCTGATGGTGATAATAAACCTTGGGTATTTGCAACAAATACCAGGTTATTGGCATCTGCCCCGCGAAAAGCGTACACATCTGTAATGTCTGAACTCTGGTTGGTAACAGCAGGCGAATCTATATGGTCTGCTGCCCATAGAATACTGCCGCCCACTGCTACACTTAAAGCAGTTGCCAGCATGATTTTTCTTAATTTCATTTTTTTTGTTTTAATGATTAATGATATATCGTTCTACTTACGGGCTTATAATGCTTTTAGATTTTAAACAGAAAATAAAATTTTAGGAGAGGTGCGATTCTAGGAATAAATTGAATTGGCTAAAACTGCCTGTATAATATTATGCTCATTAGCGTACTAACGCTGAAGAGTGCGACGCAACAGTTGTTGCTTATTGTTCTGCTGCCGGAAACAAAAAAAGGCCCGCCAATAAAGGCAGGCCGTGTAATAATCCCACTATACACCAACCGAGATTACTGGGGTAACACTACATGATCTATTACATGAATGACACCATTACTCTGGTAAACATTCTTAATTGTAACAGTAGCCGTACCGCCCTTTTCATCTTTTAAAACTAATTTTGATCCGTCCATGCTTGCAAATAATTTGTTACCGCTTACAGTAGTTAATGTTGCAGTACCATTACCTTCTTTAATTTTTGCTGCAATGGCTTTTGCATCCAGCTTACCGGCAACTACATGATAGGTTAATATTTTTGTTAAGGTGGCTTTGTTTTCTGGTTTCACCAGACTTTCAACAGTGCCTTTAGGTAATAAACCAAATGCATCGTTGGTTGGTGCAAATACTGTAAAGGGCCCGGCACTTTGTAAAGTTTCTACCAATCCGGCCGCTTTAACTGCTGCAACTAACGTGGTATGATCTTTTGAGTTTACTGCATTTTCAACAATATTTTTGCTGGGATACATGGGTGCACCACCCACCTGAACTGTTTTTTCTTTTTGTGCATAAGAGCTGTTAATAAACAGTGCTGTTACTAACAGCATTCCAAATGTTTTTGCGAGTTTCATAAAAATCGTTTTTTTGTTTTTTGCTTGTTGAATAATCTGATCGTTTTTAGGGCAGGAGGTAGTTACATGTAATACACTTTATCATCTACGGTGGCTGATAGTGTTTTGGATTTAGCACTATAATATTTTTTTTATTACAACATATATTATTCCGCAGTCTTACCGGCGACGTTAATTGCACAAGGCAATTGCTTAACTTTATAGTATTAAAGGATAAAAATGTTAAACAAACCAATTATGAAAAAAATACTTGCATTTTACTTGTTATTGCTTATTTGTGATAACACGGTTGCCCAACACCGCTTAATAAAACTGTGGGAAACCGATTCTGTTTTGAAAGTGCCGGAATCTGTTTTATACAGTGCTAAAGACAAATTATTGTATGTATCCAATATAGACGGTAAAGACCCCTGGGGAAATGACGGGCTGGGATCTTTGGCAAAAGTTGGACTGGATGGTAATGTTATAGCAGCAGAATGGGTGAAAGGCTTTAATGCGCCCAAAGGAATGGCCATGGTGAAAAACAACCTTTACGTAGCCGATATGAATGCATTAAAAGTGGTGGATACAAAAAAAGGCCATATTGTAAAAACAATTGTAGTTGCCGGCGCACAAGGTTTAAATGATGTAACAGCCGATGAAAAAGGGATTGTTTATGTTTCAGACTCTAAAGGCAAAAAAGTGTTTATAATTGAGAATGATAAGGCCAGCCTTTTATTAGAAAATTTGAAAGGGCCCAACGGATTATTATGGCACAATGGTAGTTTGTTTGTGTTAGATGCTGGTGGTATGTATAGGGTAGGTGCAGATAAAAATTTAACCCTTATAACAGATGGTATGGAAGGTAACACCGATGGCTTGGAGCATTTGGCTGGCAACAAAGAATATATTGTTAGTTGCTGGGCCGGGCAGTTGTTTTATGTAAATATTAATGGTACTAAAGAAAAATTATTGGATACCAGGGATGCAAAAATTAATGCAGCTGATATAGGAATGAACGCAGCAAAGCGTATCATTTATGTTCCTACATTTTGGAAGAATACTGTTATTGCTTATGAAATTAAATAAAACTATTTCTTGGGTAGGGTAGCTTTAAAAGATGGGGAGCCACCGCTGCCGCTCATTTCTCCTTCTTCTGCATGGGCCTTGTTTTGGGCATAGTCGCCAAACACATCACACAGCTTGCGGGCAGAATAAATTTTTTGCGTGTAGCGGTTACCTAAAACTATAATGGTGGCTTTTTCATCCAGCAGGCGAATGAACACAGTATTATTGCCATGCCACCACCCATTATGATACAATATTTTTTTACCGTTGTCAATAAAAGTCATACGCCAGCCAAGGCCATAATTCCGTTTCCCTTCTTTTTCAAAACTGTAACCGGCAAAAGCACTGTCTAACGTAACCTGTTTAAATAATTGGTTGCTATAAAGTGCCTGATCCCATTTCAGCATATCCTGCACGGTGCTGTAAATATTTTTATCGCCATAGGTTAAGTCTAAAAACTCCATGGGGTATTGGCGGTTGTCCCACATAAAAGAGGGCATGGCTGTAGCTGCAGCAGTTTCAGAAAACACATAGGTGTTTTTCATTTGCAGGGGTGTAAAAAATGTTTCCTGCAAATAAGCAGGATACGCTTTGCCACTTACTTTTTCTATTAACAGTGCCAGCAATGCATAGTTGGTATTGCAATAAGTAAAACGTTTTCCAGTGGTAAATTGCAGTGGCGGATGCAGGGTGTATAAAGAGCGCAACACATCTGCATTGGTAACGAGTTTCTTTTTATCCCATCCGTTCTGCTCCAGATAATGTACATAATTGGGTAGGCCACTTCGATGGTTTAATAACATTTTTATAGTAACGCCGGGGTAAGGAAAGTTTTCAAAATATTTTCCCAGCTCATCATCCAGGCCTAATTTACCATCCTGCCACAGTTTTAAAGTGGCCATGGCAGTAAACGTTTTTGAAACAGAAGCCAAGTGAAATGCATCGTTGGCGTTAAGGCTGTCTTTGCGGGCAGCAGGATTGGTATAGCCAATATACTTCTCAAAAATTACCTTGCCATTTTTGGCCACCAAAATGCTACCGTTAAAACGTTGGTTGTCTAAAGTAGAATCAAAAAACTGCTGACAGGCCCTATAATAGTTTCTAAACTCCTCTTTGCTGATTTCGCCGGGCGTGGGGGGGTAATACTGCAATGAATCATCAGGCGCTGCCAACGTTTTTTTAGCAGCAGGCTGGGTACAGGCCATAAACAGGCATAGTACGGCAGTAAATCGTATATAGGTTTTTAAGAGGATCATGTATATGCGGTTAGTAGTCTTACAAAAATAATGCTACTGGTTCAAATAATAATGCTAACAATTGTATTTTATTGTATGGCTACTATATAACATCTTTGCAGCCTTAAATGCACCGCTAAGGCTTTACTTTTACTGTTTTTAAAATAAGCCATCATGGCCCGTAAAAGTTACTGCTGCTGAAGGGTGCGACGCAACAACCGCTGCAATACATACTGCTGCCGGTTACAACAACAAAAAATATACAGCCAGCAACATGAGCGAAAAAAAAATAACCAGCTACCCAAAAGAGAAAATAAACATTTTGTTTTTAGAAAACATTAGTGATAAAGCGGTACAACATTTTAAAGATGCCGGCTATGCCTCAGTTAAAAAAATTGGCGGAGCGCTAAGTGAGGAACAGTTGATTGAAGCCGTTAAAGATGTACACCTGCTGGGCATCCGGTCAAAAACACAAATAACTAAAAACGTGCTGGCCGCTGCCAATAAATTGCAGGCCATTGGCTGTTTTTGTATTGGAGTAAACCAGGTAGATTTAAAAGCGGCCACCCAACAGGGCGTGGTAGTATTTAATGCGCCGTATAGTAATACAAGGTCGGTTGCTGAGCTGGTAATTGGTTTGTCCATTATGCTTATTCGCCGCATACCCGATAAAAACAAAGCCGCCCACGAAGGTATTTGGATGAAAGATGCAAAAGGCAGCTACGAGTTGCGTGGCAAAACCCTTGGCTTAGTAGGTTATGGCAGCATTGGCAGCCAGGTAAGTGTGTTGGCAGAAGCATTGGGTATGAAAGTTATTTTTTACGATGCAGTAACGAAATTGCCGTTGGGTAATGCGGTGGCCAAAAAAACATTAAAAGATCTGGTGGCACAGAGCGATATAGTGTCATTACATGTGCCGGAAACTGCACAAACCAAAAACCTGATTAATAAAACAACTCTTAAGTATTTTAAGAAAGGAGCCATTTTAATAAACTATGCCCGCGGCGAAGTGGTGGATTTAGATGCTTTGAGAAAATGTATTGTAGAAGGCCATATTTCTGGTGCTGCAATAGATGTATTTCCGTGGGAGCCGGAGAAAAACGGAGACCGCTTTGAAACACCCCTGCAAGATTTACCCAATGTTATTTTAACCCCACATATTGGCGGCTCAACAGAAGAAGCCCAGCAAAATATTGGCGATGATGTTAGTAACAAGCTTTACCAGTATCTAGAAATGGGCATCAGCACCGGCTCTCATACCGTGCCTTCTTTAAGTTTACCGCCGCAAGAAGGCACACATCGCATTTTGCATATACATACCAATGTGCCGGGTGTATTGTCGGCCATTAATACCGAGCTTTCTAAAAACAACATTAATATACTGGGGCAATACCTTAAAACCAACGATGAAATTGGGTATGTGGTGCTGGATGTTGACAAAAAATTAAGCAACCAGGCCGTTAACCTGCTAAAAGCAGTAAAAGGTACTTTAAAAGTAAGGTTGTTGTATTAATACAATACCAGCAGTATACTTTCAATTAAACATTGTTGCGTCGCAATCCGTTCATCGGCAGTGCCAGTTGCGGCTGTCTATGGATGAATGCCTGTAGATTTGCAAATTTCTGTAGCATAAACTTGTTAAAAAACCAGCAACCTGTAACTTGCAACCTGAACCTATTGCCTACATATGCCCAAAGAGATTATAGAAAACCTTATTGCCGCCTTACAAGTATCGCCAGACAATGTGCCCCTGCGTTTAATGCTGGCCCAAACTTATTTAAGTGAAAAATTATATGCAGAAGCAGTAACCGAATATCAGGATGTATTAAAAAGAAGTTACGGCAACCTGCCAGCTTCTACCGGACTGGCCAATTGTTATTACCATTTAGGCAAATACTCTGCTGCCATTATTATATATGAACAATTAGATGCAGATAAACTGGCCATAACAGACCAGGCTGTTTTTGCAAAATGTCTCATTAAAGAAAACTCATTGCAACAGGCGCAGGATATATACAGAAAACTATTGCAGGCCGATCCTTATTTTAAAGATGATGAAATAGACAATTACCTGCGTATGCCAGCCATGGAAGGCAGTGTAGATTTAGATGATTTGGATTTTGAAAATGATGACGATGCCTACTTTATGGAAAAGCCCAAAGAACGCTTTGCCGATGTGGGAGGGATGCAACGCATAAAAGATGAAATAGCGGTTAAAATAATTCAGCCTTTAAAAAACCCCGATTTATACAAGGCCTTTGGTAAAAAAATTGGCGGCGGCATTTTATTATACGGCCCCCCCGGTTGTGGCAAAACCTATATAGCAAAGGCCACCGCCGGAGAAATTGATGCTAAGTTTATTAATATAGGCCTGCACGATATTTTAGATATGTGGATTGGCAACAGCGAAAAAAACCTGCACCATATATTTGAAACGGCACGGCGCAACGCACCCTGCGTATTGTTTTTTGATGAAGTGGATGCTATGGGCGCCAGCCGCGGAGATGTAAAGCAATCGGCCATGCGCCATGTTATTAACCAGTTTTTGGCTGAAATGGATGGTGTGGCTTCTGATAACGACGGCGTTTTAATATTAGCCGCTACTAACGCTCCATGGAGCGTGGATGCTGCATTTAGAAGACCGGGACGCTTTGACCGCATTATATTTGTTGACCCGCCCGATGAAAAAGCCCGACAAGAAATCTTAAGTAGTATTATAAAAGACAAACCCGTAAAAGAAATAGACGCTGCAAAAATTGCACAGATAACAGATGGTTATTCTGGCGCCGATTTAAAAGCTTTATTAGATATTGCGGTAGAAGATAAGTTAAGAGAATCGATGGCATCTGGCAGCATACAGCCGTTAAATACTAAAGATTTTTTGAAAGCTGCCAAACAACATAAAGCCACCACACAAGAATGGTTTGCTACAGCACGTAATTATGCATTGTACGCCAACGAATCTGGCTTGTACGATGATATTTTAAAATACCTGAAGATTAAGAAATAATATGGATACTGGCGTTTTAATAGAACGGGCACAATTATTACTGGAGCAGGGAAGAATACCAGAAGCAGAAAAAAACATTCGCGAAGCTTTACAGCAAGAGCCGGAGAATGATTTTGCCCTGGCTCTATTAGCCCGTTGTTATTTTAACCGCAAAGAATTTGCAAAAGGTATTGAACTGATAGAAAAAGCCATCAGCATTTTTCCACAGGAACCTTTTTATTATTATTTGCTGGGCTTTGCGTATTACCAGCAAGACAATTACACACAAGCCCGGTATAATTTAGACAAAGTAATTACGCTAAACCCTTTTTACGCGGAAGCTTTTGGGTTGTACAGCTATATTCTTTTAGAAGAAAAGCAATTTGAAAATGCTTTGCAAAAAGCCAATGAGGGATTGGCCATTGATGCAGAAAATATTACTTGCTTAAATGCCCGCTCCACAGCCCTCAATAAATTAAAACGTACAGATGATGCGTTTGCCACCATGCAGGATGCATTGTCTCAAGACCCCGAAAACGAGTTTACGCATACAACTATTGGTTGGAATTTATTAGAACGCGGCCAGCACAATGAAGCCGCTGGTCATTTTAGAGAAGCATTGCGTTTAAACCCAACAATGGCAAATGCGCAAGCGGGTTTAAAAGAAGCACTCAAATCAAAAATATTGCCTTACAAATTATTGTTGCAATATAGTTTTTGGTTAAACAACAAAGGCCGTAGCATGCAGGTGGCCGTTCCGCTGGTATTGTATTTTGGTTTCCGGTCTTTATCTTCTTTGTTTAAAGCAAACAATCATGCTACCGCTGCATATGTGGTAGGTGGTATTTATTTATTGTTTGTAGTAGGTACCTGGACATTAAATTCTGTTGCCAATTTTTTTCTTTTGTTTCATAAAGATGGTAAATATGCTTTAACCAATACAGAAAAATGGTCGTCTGTTACGGTGGTAAGCTCTTTAATAATTGGTATTAGTTTATTGGCTATTGCCACCACTACACAATGGACAGCAGGCACGGGTTACCATGAATCTTTATTAATGGCAGCCATGGTTTGCATTTCGCTGGCACTGCCATTGGGAGAAATACAATACCCGCTGAGTTTTACCAATAAAACAAAAGGCAACCGCATTTCATTAGCATTAGCCGGCACTGGTTTATTATCGTTATTGGTTTATGTAATAGCCCCCGGATGGTCTTTTGTTGTAATGGTAATTTACCTAGTAGGTTTTATGATTTATAACTGGTCGGGGCTTTTCAGAAAATAATAATGTTACCAGCAATTGCCTTTCATAGCATCATCCTTGCGTCGCACATTTAAACGGTAGCTTATAAATAAGCATTGCAGATTACGTACTAGTTGATTTACTTTTTCTCCTTCTTTTCTTTATGCAGTGGGTTGGGCATATTATCAGTAGCCAATGGCTTTACAATAGGCATGGCAGCTACGCTTTGCAGGTTAGGTACCAAACAGGGCATATTATCTGGCTGCATTATATTTATGTTACCCAATCCATTTTGATATTTTATAACAATATCGCTTTTGTTACTTTCCTGCGTATTAAAATAATTTTTTAACATATTGCCATCTGCCTGAACGTTGTTTATGGCAAGTATCTTTTTAATAAGGTCAGGAGATAGTTGAATTGTTTTAGGTAACACCACTTTATCGTATTGCAGGGAGTCTGTAAATTTTTTGTTGTAACCAATTTGTGCAGCTACTTTTTGTGCAAGGCCCATTACCGGAGCCGTTAATAACAGGATGGTTATTATTTTTTTCATAACGATGTTTGTAGAATACAATTTAAAGACAATTACTGAAAGAATATTGCTGCGCAATGTGTACAAAGTACAAGAGTGCGACGCAACGATGATGCAATGAAACCCCGAAGCTGGTTTCATAAATATTTATTTAAGAATAGAACCGATTTGTTTTGATAATTCATTTAAGCGCTTACATTTGTTAGCCTTGAACTAAACTTTAATTATGAGCCTGATTAACCGTAAAGTTTTAACGCTGGATGAGTTTACTATTCAGCAGTTGCGCAATTTTCCGAAAGCTACGGGTGAACTGAGTAGCTTGTTGCGTGATATTGGACTTGCCGCCAAAAGAGTAAATGTGGAAGTAAACAAAGCGGGGTTGGTGGATATTTTGGGTGATGCGGGCAGTATTAATGTGCAGGGAGAGGATGTGAAGAAGCTGGATATTTTTGCCAATAACCAATTTACCGGTGTACTGCAACATGGCATTAGCTGTGCGGGCATTGCCAGCGAAGAGCTGGATGATTTTGTTGCATTTGATGATGATGTAAGCAAAAACAGCAAATACATTTGTTTATACGATCCGCTGGATGGCAGTGGTAATATTGATGTGAATATTTCTATTGGTACTATATTCAGTGTGTATCGCCGCGTTTCAGAAATTGGTACTATTGCTACGGCAGCCGATTTTTTACAACCGGGTGTAAAGCAGGTGGCGGCAGGGTATATTATTTATGGCTCTTCTACCATGCTGGTATATGCCACCCGCCGCGGTGTAAATGGTTTTACATTAGATCCTTCTATTGGAGAATTTTGTTTAAGTCACCCCAATATTCAGTGCCCAGAGTTTGGAAAGATTTATTCTGTAAATCATGGTAATTTTTTTCAGTATGCGCAAGGCGTGCAGGATTATATTCAAACCTGCCAGCGTAAAAATAAAACCAATGGCGGACCTTATACGCAACGCTATATTGGTAGTATGGTGGCCGATGTGCATCGCAATCTTTTAAAAGGAGGCATCTTTATGTATCCGCCAACTACCGATAAGCCCAATGGCAAGTTGCGGTTGTTGTATGAATGCAACCCCTTTGCCTTTATTGCAGAAGTAGCTGGTGGTAAAGCCACCAATGGCCAACAGCGTATTTTAGATGTGGTGCCTACAGAACTGCACCAGCGTTCGGGCTTTTTTGTAGGCAGTAAAGGAATGATGGAAGAGCTGGAAGCGCATATGAAATAAAAAGGGAAATAGATAGATAGTAAAACCTGTTAATACTGCATTAACAGGTTTTTGTTTTTACAACTATCTATTATCTTCGCAGCGTTTAAAAGTAACAGCAGTGCCGGTTAATTTAATTACCTCATTTATTGATTTTTTTCATCCCCCTTTTAAAAAATGGATGCCGCTGCAAACCTTTAGGTATGCGGCTTGTGGTGGTGGCAATACTGTGTTGGGGTTTCTTATTTATACGCTGGGCTTTACGGTAATTTTTAATGGTAAGGTGTTCGATTTTGGAGTGTATGCCCTTAAGCCGCATGTGGCTTCTTTATTATTGGCTTTTATCATCAACTTTCCGGTGGGTTTCTTTTTAATGAAATATGTGGTGTTTGTAGATTCTAATCTTAAAGGGCGGGTTCAGTTGTTCCGCTATTTCTTTGTATTTCTCTCTAACCTGGTTTTAAACTACTTTATACTTAAGTTAATGGTAGAATACCTGCAGTGGAATGCCATCTTCTCTCAGGTGCTGGCCACCGCAATTGTCATTTTAACCAGTTATATACTACAGCGATACTTCACTTTTAAGACAGTAGAGGAGTAATTTTCGTAAAATACTGACAAGTTTTCACCTTTTATGGCATGGCATAATGATTGACATGCTGCCACTGTACTTTAAATTCTTTTTAATTATGGGAAAGATTATCGGAATAGACTTAGGAACTACCAACAGTTGCGTTTCTGTTATGGAAGGCAACGAGCCAGTAGTAATAGCCAATGACGAGGGCCGCCGTACCACCCCGTCTGTAGTGGCATTTTTAAAAAACGGAGAAAGAAAAGTAGGAGACCCTGCAAAACGCCAGGCTATTACCAACCCGCAAAACACTATTACCAGCGTAAAGCGTTTTATGGGCCGTCGTTTTGATGAAGTAACCGAAGAAATAAGCCATTGGAGCTATAAAGTTGCCAAAGGTGACAATAATACTTGCCGTATTGACATTGATGGTCGTTTATATACACCACAAGAAATTTCTGCCATGATTTTGCAGAAAATGAAAAAAACGGCAGAAGATTACCTGGGTCAGGAAGTAACAGAAGCGGTTATTACTGTGCCTGCCTACTTTAACGATGCGCAGCGCCAGGCAACCAAAGAAGCCGGTGAAATTGCTGGTTTAACAGTACGCCGTATTGTAAACGAACCTACCGCCGCTGCCTTGGCCTATGGCTTAGATAAAGGAAAGCATGATCAGAAAATTGCGGTGTTTGACCTTGGTGGTGGTACGTTTGATATTTCTGTGCTGGAACTGGGCGATGGTGTTTTTGAAGTGAAAAGTACCAACGGAGATACACACTTAGGTGGAGATGACTTTGATAAAGTAATAATGGATTGGTTAGCCAATGAGTTTAAGGCTGAAGAAAATGTAGACTTGCGCAAAGACCCTATGGCTTTACAGCGTTTAAAAGAAGCATCTGAAAAAGCAAAGGTAGAATTAAGCTCTTCTTCTGAAACAGAAATTAATCTGCCTTATATTACCGCTATTGATGGTGTGCCCAAGCACCTGGTTAAAAAATTAACCCGTGCAAAATTTGAGCAATTAAGCGATACGCTTTTTGAGCGTTGCTTACGCCCTTGCGAGCAAGCTTTAAAAGATGCGGGCATGAGTGTTTCTCAGATTGACGAAGTGATTTTGGTGGGTGGTAGTACCCGCATACCAAAAGTGCAGGAGATTGTAGAGAAGTTTTTTGGCAAAAAACCCAACAAGGGCGTTAACCCAGATGAGGTGGTAGCCATTGGTGCCGGCATACAAGGCGCTGTTTTAACCGGAGAAGTTAAAGATGTATTGTTATTAGACGTTACCCCGCTTTCTTTAGGTATTGAAACCATGGGTGGTGTTATGACCCGTTTAATTGATAGCAATACAACTATACCTACCAAAAAAAGCGAAGTATTTTCTACTGCCAGCGATAACCAACCCGGTGTTGAAATACATGTATTGCAGGGAGAACGCCCCATGGCCAACCAAAACAAAAGCTTGGGTAAATTTAACTTGGCAGACATACCACCGGCGCCACGCGGTGTGCCGCAGATTGAAGTGATTTTTGATATTGATGCCAACGGTATTTTGCATGTAACTGCTAAAGACAAAGGCACCGGTAAAGAACAAAAAATACGCATTGAAGCAGGTAGCGGCTTAAGCAAAGATGAAGTGGAAAAAATGAAGGCAGAAGCAAGAGCCAATGAAGCTACTGATAAAGCGGCCCGTGAAATGGTAGACAAAGTAAACCAAGCCGACAGTTTAATTTTTCAAACAGAAAAGCAGCTGAAAGAGTATGGCGAAAAAATACCTGCCGATAAAAAAGGCCCTATTGAAGCTGCTTTAAGTCAGTTGAAAGAAGCGCACAAATTGCAGGATGCGGCCGCCATTGATGCAGCTACCGAAGCAATGAATACAGCATGGACAGCCGCCAGCGAAGAGTTGTACAAAGCAACACAAGGCGCACAACCCGGTGCTGAAGGTGCTGCTGCCGATGGCCCTGCACAAGGCAATGCCAAAAGCGATAATGTGGAAGATGCACAATTTGAAGAAGTGAAGTAACAGCATAGCTATAAAAAACAAGGCCCCGTTTATTCGGGGCTTTTTTATTGGTAACCAGCAGCGTTGTTTCATGGCATCATCGTTGCCACGCTCGTTTTATCGGCAATGCTTTTATGAGCATTTTTTAAATCAGCTCTTTTAGTAAACTAATAAAAACAGGGCGATCTATCATTTTAGCACCCATGCTTTCTAAATGTTCTGTATATACCTGGCAGTCTATTAGCTGTACAGCTTCTTTTTGCAATAGCTGCGTATATTTTATGAAAGCATACTTGCTGGCATTAGATTGTTTGCTAAACATACTTTCTCCAAAAAATACTTTACCCATACGTATGCCATACAATCCACCCACCAGTTCTTTGTCTTTCCAAACTTCGGCACTGTGTGCCCAACCTTTTTTATGCAGGTGTATATAAGCTTTTTTAACATCGTTGGTAATCCAGGTGCTGTCTTGCCCCTGCCTGCTGATGGTTTTGCAATTATTAATTACAGCTTCAAAAGCTGTGTTGATGGTAAACTTAAATGCATTGTTATTTAAAAGTGGCCGCATGCTTTTACTAATTTTTATTTCTTGCGGCTGCAATACAAAACGGGGGTGGGGACACCACCATAAAATATGTTTCCCTTCGTACCAGGGAAAGATGCCATTGCGGTAGGCCAGTAATAAACGCTCTTCAGTTAAATCTCCGCCCACAGCTAATAGCCCGTCGGGCTCAGCCATATGAACTGGAGGAAAGCTCAAGGTATCGTCTAGTACAAATAATGCCATCTTATATGCTAAAGTTCTGTTTTCTTTTTAGTTTTTACAAGTGCTGTATTGCAGGTGCTTCATCTTATTACAACAATTAAAGTACCAGCTATTATGAACAAGTATTGTTGCAAGCTGTTGATTGTAGCGTTACAGCTTACGTGTGCGACGCAACCGGTGCCCAACCGGAGCGAAGCTGCTGGTTACCAAAAAAATTAAAAGTTAAGGAGTGCTCTTTGTATTTAATTGCAAACTAAGTAGTGGTTACTTCAATGGTGGCGCTAATGCCTCTTTCTGTAATTGCATCGCACATTACTTTTAAAGTATCATAAGCGCCGTACTTTACTGCGTATTTGCCTTGGGTGTGTATGATAAGAGCGCATTGCTCTGCTTGTTCTGTAGAGTGTTTGCAAATATCTACCAGTGTGTCAATTACCCATTCAAAGGTGTTCACCTCATCGTTCCAAACTATTAGCTGACAGGGGTCTTCATGTAAGGTTTCTACCAATACGTCTTCATCCAGTTCGGTATCCGTTTGTTCCAAGTAAGAATGCATGAGGTTGCTATTTCAACAAAAATAGAAAAAATGGCGACAAAATACCAAGCCTTGCAACAAATATGAACTTATTATTGTCTTTGACTTGTTTGGCCAATTACGGCACAAAATTTTCTGACTAAAAGAATGATGCGATTTTTGCAAAAAAAGAAAGAAGCAGGCAATGCCTCTAAAAAAGAGCGGGCCGTGGTATTGTCGTTAAAGACCAAAAATCGTGGTTTAGAGTTCCTGGTGGAGTTAATTCAGGAAATAAGACCTTCTTCAGCAAAAAATATAGAAGAAGCAGAATTACGGTTTAAAGCCCTGTTGTTTCAGTTGCAGCAAGACCGTAGCCTGTTATTTGCACTTAGAAAAGCATTATTAACCCAGTTTCTAAAAAGCAATCTCAATACGGCTCTTACAGAAAGTGGCATTATTAGCTCAAGGGGGTTTGTTCAGGAGTTTATAGCCAAACTAAAGCACAAGCTGTTGCCGGCATTGCAACAACCCACCGATTTTTTATATACCATTAGTCATGTTTTTTATAAAAAGAACGATTACTTATGGGTGGGTGGCATTGATAAAGCTTTATGGCATCGCTTTTTTGAACTGCTGGGGATTGAAGTAAATCTTACTGATCACACCTTATCGCGTCAACTAAATCAATCGTTGCAGGTTTTATCGTATCGCCTTGCTAACCTTGGCATGGAAACAGAAATAACGGATCGCTTTAGTTCTGTAGAAGCAGCCATGCAACCGTTTATTGAGCAAAACAGGTTGGTTAATCTTTATGTGGAAAGAAGTGGGCAGTTAAGCATTGAAGAGAAAAAAATAGTGCTCAATAATATACAAGAGCATTTATACAATTGCCGCCAAAGCAACGAATGGGTAAGGCAACAACGATTGCAATATGGTACCAGCCTGGCGCAAACATTTATTACGGTGCGTTTAGAGCAGCAGGTAGAACGCATGTTGATTGTGATTGATGCACTTGACAGGGATAATATTTTTGATACCGATCGCTTTGTAGATTACTTTGTAACCGTTGTTAAAAACGAAAACCGCAAAAATAGTTTGGGTGAGTTTTTATCAGATAATCTGGGCTTACTGGCCTACCAAATTGCAGAGCATAAAGGTAAAAAGGGCGAAAAATATATTACCCGCAGTGCAACAGAGTTTCGTTCTTTATTTCGCAGTTCTATGGGTGGCGGGTTTATTGTTTCTTTTATAGCCATTTTTAAAAACCTGCTAAGCTTATTACCATTACCCATTTTTTGGCAGGGCTTTGTGTATGGCACCAACTATGCATTTGGTTTTGTAACTATGGATCAGACAGGCACCACACTGGCCACCAAACAACCTGCTTATACAGCTTCTGCTGTTGCAGGTTCTTTAGACGAACAAAAGCAGGGTGGCCGTCCCGATCTGCGGCAACTGGTAATAACCGTTGCACGGGTATCTCGTAGCCAAATAGCTTCTTTTGCAGGTAACCTGGTAATTGTATTTCCTTTTACGTATTTATTGGCATTTTTATATCATCTTATTTTTGGTAGTAAAATAGCTTCAGATGTTGCTGCTTCTAAACTGTTGGCAGATCAGCATCCTTTTAACAGCCCGGCATTGTTATTTGCCTGCGTTACGGGTTTCTTTTTATTTCTAAGTGGTATTATAGCTGGCTATGTAGAAAACCATATTGTGTATGGCCGCGTGGCAGAACGATTAAAAACGCATCCGGTATTTACAGCTACGATGAGCCCTAAACGGTTAAACCGACTTGTTAAACTAATTGACAAAAGTGCCGGGGCTATTGCTGGTAGTGTGTTGCTTGGGTTTTTTCTGGGCTGTGCTGGACCGTTAGGCAAGTTTTTGGGCATTCCTTTTGACATCAGGCATATTACTATTTCTGCCGGCAATACGGGTATTGCCTTTTACGGATTGGAACACAATGTGCCGCTGGATTATTTGTTTACTGTAATATTGGGCGTATTATTAATTGGCGTACTTAACTTTCTGGTAAGTTTTTCGCTGGCTTTTTATGTAGCCGTTAAATCTCGCGGCATACACTTGCGCCAGTACCCAGAGTTTTTTGCTATTATGGGGCGCTACCTGCGTAAATATCCAAAAGATTTTATCTGGCCACCCAAAGAACAAAGAACCGTTACCGATTTGGATTAAAATATTGTTACCAGCCTCACAACTCCGGTTAAACATTATTGCGTCGCACCCTTCAGCGGCACTGCTTAGCCCGGCAAAAAAATAACGGGCATAAGGCCCGCTATCTCTGTTATTAAATTAAATATGCAACAGGTTTAGTAAATATCAATTCTTATTTTTTGGTTCAATTCTGATGACAGTTTAATATCAGTAAAATCATATTCCTGATAAGGGTCTTTGTTACGTACTGCTTTTATATTGGTAAACAAAGCGGTGGGTACCACCTGGTAACCGCAAATAGTTATTTTTCCATTGTTATCAATAACCACATCATCGGTCACTTCTTCCGGGTAAGCATTATTAACCACTAACTGATCTACCGGCGCATCTGTATTATTAGTAGCCGTTAAAAAGAAATAATAGCCGGGTATATCTATAGAATGTGTTTCGTTTTCATTGGCTGCTGGATAAATATAATCATTGGCCATTTGCACCGTTTCGCCAATAGCGTTGCCCGATTTGTCGGTTGCATACGCATACATTTCAACAGCAACTTGCTGGCCAGCATCGCCACTTAATACCAGCGTACTTTTTGCACCCAATGCTTTGTTGGAGGCAACACCATCTATATACACCCAAACAGCAGTTGGCGTATTGTTTACAAGTGTTATAGTTCCTTTTTTGTTAACCGTATTATCGCCGCCATTTACAATTGAGTCTTGCAGAGAAATACTTTCTTTTTGGCAGGATAAAAAAGTGAATGATACCAGCGTAAGAAGAGCAATAAAATTCCTGTTAAACAGGTGTAAGGTCTGTTTCATAGAGTTGGGATTTTTTAAGTTTTCAGGAGTTACAACGTATGCGTAACCCTATAATTGGCAAACAAAAAACAAAAAAAATGTTTTAAAACCAATTTTTTGAATATGAATTTTATACACTGCCTGTTAGTGTATAGCTATTAATAAGTTAAACCATTATTAAATTACAGGTTTAACCGGTTGAAAGCACCTTACTATACTTTGTTGCAGGTGGCGTTGCCGCAGAAGGGTGCGACGCAAGGATGCTTCAATAGTTTTACCAATTCTGGTAACAAAAAAAATAGCCTGTATTAAAGGGCAATCTGTATTTTTAAAAGCATTTAAGATTAGATATGAAACAACTCTTGTTTTTTTTAGCAGTAGTTTTTGCATTTGCAGCCCATGCCCAGCGCTTTGGAGGTTTTAAACCCAGCGTTAAATGGCACCAGATAAACACCCCTGCTGCAAGGGTTATTTTTAGCGATGGGCTTGATAGCACTGCAAAAAGAGTGGCCGCCATAATGGGGGGATTACACGAATTAACAGCAACTACTATTGGTGCCAAACAAAACCGTGTTGATGTAGTGCTGCAGCCACGTACTACCATTTCAAATGCTTATGTGCAAATGGGCCCCTTTAGAAGTGAATTGTTTTTAACGCCACCACAAAATAGTTTTGAGTTGGGTAGCATTGCATGGCAGGATAATTTGGCCTTGCACGAATACCGGCATGTGCAACAGTATAATAGTTTTAATGTGGGACTATCAAAATTGATGCGGGTATTGTTTGGACAGCAAGGACAGGAACTTGCCAATGCAGCTAGTGTGCCCAATTGGTTTTGGGAAGGAGATGCCGTTTACCAGGAATCTTTAATAAGCGGACAGGGCAGGGGAAGAATGCCGTTTTTTTTTAATGATTACAACAGCTTATGGAGTGACGGAAAACACTATAGTTATATGAAACTGCGCAACGGATCGTTGCGGGATTTTGTGCCCGATCATTATCGTTTAGGATATATGCTGGTAGCCTATGGCAGAGAAAAATATGGCGCTGATTTTTGGAAAAAAGTTACGCATGATGCCGCTTCTTATAAGGGGTTGGTATATCCTTTTCAGCAAGCTGTAAAAAGACATAGCGGAAGCAGGTTTACTGATTTTACAAAACAGGCTTTGCAATATTGGCAAAATGCGCTGTTGGTAAAAGCCACTAACAATACAAAAAAAAAGCACTTTGTTGCAGATGAAGAACATGCTGTAATTACAGAAAATGGTAGTGTTATTTTTGTTAAGACCAGCTACAAAAAAGTGCATGCTTTTGTAGAGCGTTCAAACGGTTTTGAGCGGCTTATAAGAGTGAGAGATGTTTCTCTTGACAATTACTTTTCTTATCGTAATGGGATTATTGTGTATAGTTCTTATAAACCCGATGTTCGCTGGGGTTACAGTGACTATAGTGAAATACAAGTGCTGCATACTGCAACCGG
>REAR01000030.1 GCA_004295245.1 Sphingobacteriales bacterium
GTAGCAAAAATTAGCAGGATTTAGCAAATCTTTGTTTGAAGAAAGTCCTATTTTGCGCCAAAAACCAACACTATGAAATATCTATTAGCAGTTCTCTTCATTGTATTTTCTGCGCTTGCGGGAAGTTCCCAAAACATCAAGCGCAAAGGTGGTTTGGGCGTAGCCTTTTATCAAAACGTACCCGATACTTTGGCCAAAAGGCTTGATTATAAGCAAGGTGCGATTGTAAGGGTGGTTGTGCCCAACTCAACAGCAGCAAGTTTGGGGCTGTTGAAAGACGACATTATCTTAAAAATAAACGAAGCCCCCATTTCAAAACCCAACGAAATACTCGGTCTTGCGGCCAAATTGAGAGGCGAAGACCCAATCAAAGTGGAGTTTATTAGAAATCAGCAAATAAAAACCTTGACGGGGATAGTTGTAGAAAAACCCATGGAAAAAAGCACCTCTGCTGAGGTAGCCTACGGAGAATTTGCGTACAAAAATGGATACGTTAGAACCATCTACAAAACCCTGAAAGGTAAAAAACCACTCGGAACCGTCTATTTTTTGCAAGGACTGCCCTGCTATTCGTTGGACAATATGCAAGAACTCGATAAAACCAAGCAGGCAATAGACGCTATGGTAGAAAGAGGATATGCGGTATTCAGAATGGAGAAAGGCGACGTGGGCGACAACCAAGGTTTGCCGCCTTGCGAGCAAATGGGCTTTTTTGATGAATTGGCCATGCACGAGGCGGGCTACAACCATTTACTGACGCTCCCACAAATTGACAAAGCAACTATTTTTTTGTTTGGGCATTCGATGGGAGGTATCACAGCACCTTTGTTGGCCGAGAAGTTTCAACCGCGAGGTACAGTTGTTTATGGCACCGTTTTTAAGCCGTGGTTGGAGTATTTGTTCGATGCTTATATCAAGCAGAGCGTTTTGCAAGGAGACGATTATGCCACACTTCGGGAAGAAATAGAAAAAGCAAAGCCTTATTTATACGACTACTTTTACCAAAACAAACCAATAGAAGAGGTAATCAAAAACCCCAATGGTTTGGCAGCTTTCCAGCAGATTTTAGGCTATGTTCCAGAAGCCAAAATTTTTAGCTCTGGGCGGGCACCAATTTGCTACAAAGAACTCAACGATAGCAAAGTGGCAACGGCCTGGGGCAACTACAACAACCACGTTTTGGCAATTTATGGCGAGTGCGATTTAAATGCCAATGATTCATTGGACCACATTGCGCTTATCAAGTATATTAATGCCAACAACGCGGGCAATGGCACTTTTTGGGTTGCACCAAAGTCGTCCCATAGCTTTGAAGAAATAGGTACAATGGCCGATTTTCTAAAATTATACGAAAATCCGCAAGCGCTTCAACAGTACGCCGCCACGCGATTTAACCCTAAAATCTTTGATTACACCTGCAATTGGATGACGCAGGCGCTGCAAAAGCCCATCAAAGAAAAAACGGTGGCTTTCTATCATGATGCCAGCGATAATTTGCCCGAACTCGGTGCCAGAAAGGCAAGCATGGATGTACGAGCAATAGACATTGACCAAGACGGCGATTTGGACATTATTCTTGCCAATGAGTTTCAGCCCAATAGTATTCTAATCAACGACGGAACAGGCAAATTTACGGACGAATCTGCCCAGCGGTTGCCGCAAGTGGTGCATGACAGCGAAGACATTGCTATCGCCGATTTCAACGGAGATGGTTTGCTCGATTTGGTTTTTTGCAGCGAAGACGACAAAATTCACGAATATTATCTCAATAAAGGAAAGGGCTTTTTTGAGGTTGCACCTTACAAACTACCCGATTCTGAGGCCAATGCCGTGATTACGTTAGACCTTAACAATGACAAAAAGCCAGACTTAGTTTTTGGCAATAATGGCAAAAATACGGTTTTGATTAACAAAGGAGACGGCACATTCAGCGTTGAAAGCCAAAGACTACCAGATGCCAACAGGGTAACCCAAGATTTGGCGGCAGTGGACATAGACGGCGACGGCGATTTGGATATTTTTGAAGCCAATGAAGACGGAAACAGGCTTTTACTAAACAATGGCAAAGGTTTTTTTAGCGATGCCAGCCAATCAAACCTGCCCAACGACCCCAATGTCGAAACCCGTAAAGCGAGTTTTGCAGATGTGGACAATGATGGCGACTTGGATATTTTTCTATCAAATGTAAAATTTAGGCCCGAACGAGATATTCAAAATAGGTTGTATATCAACAACGGCAAAGGGAAATTTACAAACGAAACCGAAAGGAGAATTCCGAAAGACGAAGACCACACCATAGATGCCATTTTTGAAGATGTAAACAAAGATGGGTCGAAAGACATTGTTTTGGCCAATGTTTTTGGAGCGCAAATAAAAATCTATCTCAACAATGGCAAAGGCGAATTTATGGAAAACGCAACCGCCATTTTGGGCAAAAAACACGTAAGAGATGCGCTGGGAGTGATAGCCGCCGACTTAAACGGCGATGGCAAAAAAGACTTTTATTTTTGCGATAGATTTAATCCGAATTTGGGAAAAAAGGATTTGTTGTTGTTGGAAAATTAAAACAAAAAAGCTGCCAAAAATTCATTTAAGAATGAACTTTCACTTTGGCGTTACCGAGACGCATGCACCCTTAACCGTCCACCAGTTGCGGTTTGGGCAAACCTTTACTGTTTTTCGCTGGGGTTTGTATCAAAGAGCTATTTCTTTGCTAATTTATTTTAACGATAAGTTTGTTGTTAAATATTTTTAGCAATAGATTTGTTGTCAAATTAGTTTAACAACAAACCTATTGCTAAAAATGAATTGGATAGCACCAAAAGCCATTGTGGGGCCACAAGCCACGGGCGACTATTACTTTCACCGAGCCAATATCGTTGCAGATATTTGGGATGCCATTGACCGAGGAAAGCACGTATTGCTGGCCGCTCCCCGCCGCGTGGGCAAGTCGTCGGTGATGGTCTATATGACCGAAAACTGTGACGAAAACGTAAAATGTGTTTTCAAAAACATTCAAGGTATCAACTCCGAGCAGGAGTTTTATCAACAAGTTTATGGACTCATTCTGAGCTGCTTACGGCAGGATAAAAAATTATGGACAAAAATTGGCGATTTTCTCAAAGGCATCACTGTTGAGGAGGTTGGCGCAGAGGGAACGCTCAAATTTGGTGACCGAAAAAACCTTGATTTTTTGGATGAAATCAACCACATTGTGCGTAAACTTCCCGCCATCAAAGTGGTGTTGTTCATAGACGAGCTACCCGAAGTACTGCACAAACTCCACAAAAACAACAAAACCGAAGAGGCCAGTAACATCATCAAAAACCTGCGTATTTGGCGACAAGAAAAAACTTACACCTCGCTTTGCTTTGTATTGGCGGGTTCTGTCGGGATTCATCACGTGGTAAAGACAATCGAAGGCCGTACTTCTGATTTGAACGACATTCAACGCATTGATTTTGATGCGCTTACTACCACAGAAGCCTCTGACTACGTTAAATGGGCCACCAAAGATGCCACTGTGCAGTACAACGTCGATTTGCAGCAGTATTTGCTGGGTATAATCCAGCACTATGTACCGTATTTTATCAATTTGATGCTCGACCAAATTCATGATACAGCCCGTCGAAACAACGCACCAATTATCTCGACCGAGGCCATTGATGCGGCTTTTGTGCGTGTGGCCAAACAAAACGATAAATTTGAGGATTGGCGCAATCGTTTGTTTGATTATTACAAAAAAAGTGAAGCCCAGTTTTTTGACCATATTTTGACGTATATCGCTCACAATGGAAGCATTAACAAACGACAAGCTTTTGACATATCGTATCAATATGAACTGTCAGACCAGTGCATTGGCCTGCTCGACGACTTGGCAAACGATGGCTACGTTTCTGAAAAGGACCAAGGCTACACCTTTATTTCTCCTTTTTTGAAGGCTTTTTGGCAACGTTATCTTTTGAAAAAATCATGAAAACACAACCCGAAAATACGAGCAACTGGTTTGTTGATAAACTCAATCTTTACCAAGCAGCCAACACCGACAATGAGTCGCTCAAACGCAATTTTGTGGTACGTACGCATGAGTTTAACATTATTATTGACGACCTGCGCCAAAAAAAAGGCAAAGACCCGCTCCAACACGAACTCGTTTTGGGCCGGCGTGGCAGCGGCAAGTCCACGCTGCTCAAACGCCTCCAAATTGCGGTAGAAGAAGACCCCAAACTATCGGAACGGTACGTGGCCATTAATTTGGCCGAGGAGCAAGCCAGTATTTATCGGCTCTCCGATTTGTGGTATGAGGTGCTGCAAGAGTTGTCCATTAAAGTCCAAAATACCTTGCAATTACGGGCATTTTCGAGTTTTGCCAACAACCAAGATTATACCCGCTACCTCTACGCGCAAATCCACGAATTGTTGCAAAATAATGCCAAAAAGGCCGTTCTGCTGTTGGATAATTTTGACCGAATTTTAGAAAACTTAGCCGACGATGCCCACCTGCTGCGCGAAATATTGCAAAACCACAACGACCTGCAAATCATTGGCGGAAGTACGCGCTTAGACGAGCATTTTTGGCGTTACGACAAGCCTTTTTACGAGTTTTTTAGGCGACACCGCCTCGAAGCCCTCACTTTTGACGAAATACACCAACTGCTGGGGCATTGGAGCGCGTTGTTGGAAGTACCCCAACTCAAAGATTATGCCCTCCAAAACCGTGGAAAGATAGAAGCTCTCAGAATCTTGACCGACGGACTGCCCCGCACTTTGCAGTTTTTTATCCAGATTTTACTGCAAGACCACAACCTCTACGGCTACGACTACATCAAAAAAGTGATGGATAAAGCCACGCCCATTTACCAAGAACGCCTCAATAGCCTCTCGCCCGCTCACCGCAAAATTGTGTTAGAATTGGCCTTTTTGTGGGAAGCCGCCTCTACCAAGCAGTTGGTGGACAAATGCCGCATGGAAAGCAAGGTGCTGTCTTCGCTTTTGAAACAATTGTACGGCTACGGCATTATTGAAAAAATAGAAACCAGCAATAAAAACCACCTCTACCGCATTGCCGAGCGGTTTTTTGGAATGTGGCTGATTGTAACGCAGGGCAACCCCGACCAAAAGCGCAAGGCCAAGTTTTTGACCATTTTTTTGGAAACTTGGTACGACAGCCACCAACTCCAAGACTTGGCCAGCAGTTATTTAACAAAACTCAAAAACCAAAAAATAGGCTTTGACAAAGCCTCCGTACTCTCCAAAGCATTTAGCCAATCAAAATACATTACCACCGCCCAAAGAGACGAACTCATCAGCCACACCCGCCAACTCTGCGAAGGCAACTTCCAACCCCACGACCTGCCCGAAACTTTTGGTATAATTGATGCTAAAATAAAAGCATTTGAAGAAGCAGGAAAATACGAAGAAGCATTGGCATTGTTCGATGAAATTGAAAATGAGGAAGATGGCATTAAGTTTTATGGAAAAGGAGTGTTTAATCATAAGTTGAATAAAATTGAAGAAGCCGAAAAACATTACTTATTAGCCATTGAAAAAGGACACATTGAAGCTTTGAATAATTTGGCTGTACTCTACGGGAATCAAGGCAAATTGGCAGAAGCCAAAAGATATTGGGACTCAGCCATTGAAAAAGGAAATATCAACGCTTTGAATAATTTGGCTATAATATATTATAACCAAGGTAAATCAGCA
>REAR01000236.1 GCA_004295245.1 Sphingobacteriales bacterium
CCAACACTTATTGAAGAGTATTTACCAAATCCTGCTAAAGTAATTCGTGCAGTGAAAGAGGTAATGTACTTATTAAAATAAATAAGCTTATTGCAAAAAAGCCTTTCACAACATGAAAGGCTTTTTTTATGTTTTTGTCTCGTCCTAGAATAAGTTGACACTAAAACAACTTATCAATGGAAACAATAGCATTAACAAGTAAGCGACGTAGTCAGCGAGATTACAGCCTCGCTTTTAAAATTTCAGTAATTACACAAGTAGAGAAAGGGGAATTAACCTACAAACAAGCTCAACGGCTTTATGGCATACAAGGTAGAAGCACTGTATTGATATGGTTGCGAAAACTTGGTACCTTAGATTGGGCCGATCCAAAGGCTCATCGGATGGAACAAAAAAAAGAAAGAACCCCAGAACAACGTATTAAAGAGCTTGAAGCTGAATTGCAACAGGAAAAGGATCGGAACTTGCTTTTAAACACGATTATAGATGTAGCAGAAAAACAGCATGGATTTTCGATACGAAAAAAGCGTTCACCCAAGCAGCAGAGCAACTCCAGCAATCAGGAAGATTAAGTCTGAGTACATCCTGTAAGCTGTTTGGGATCAGCAGACAAAGTTATTATCAAGGTAAAAAACGTCAGGAAAAATTTAGGCAGACGAGACAAAAAGTTAGGCTATTAGTAACAGAACAGCGCATGTTTATGCCCCGGTTAGGAACACGGAAACTACATTATGTATTACGGGAAAACATGCAAAGCATGGGCTTAAAAATAGGCCGAGATAAATTATTTAGCATTCTAAAATTAGAACATTTATTAGTACGTCCATGTAAAAGTTATACAAAAACAACGAACTCAAAACACTGGCTACACAAACATCCCAACCTAATTAAAGAGATACACTTAACCCAACCAGAACAATTATGGGTGAGTGATATTACCTATCTTAAAACAAAAGAGTGCAACAGTTATCTATCATTAGTCACAGATGCAGCAAGTCGAAAAATAATGGGATATCACTTAAGTGAAGACTTACGAACCGAGGGAGTAATGGAGGCTTTAAAAATGGCAATAAAGAATCGAGTAAATAAAGGAAGCTTAATCCATCATTCCGACCGAGGCTTGCAATATTGCTCGAGCGATTATCAACAGCTACTCCAAGAAAATGGAATCACAACTAGTATGACAGATGGATATGATTGTTATCAGAACGCACTAGCAGAAAGAATCAATGGGATATTAAAAACTGAATTCTTACTGGATACCTATCAAGATATAGACCAAGCAAGAAAAGTAATAGAGCAAAGTGTTCATATTTACAACTCAAGAAGACCTCATTTATCACTTAATATGAAAACTCCTAACCAAATACACAAACAAAAAACCGCAAGACTTTTGGATTTGTCTTGGTTTTGTAACTTAAAGTAACTATTTAAATCTGTCAACCCATTTTAGGACGGGTCAAAGCTTATTTATTTTAATAAGTACATTACCTCTTTCACTGCACGAATTACTTTAGCAGGATTTGGTAAATACTCTTCAATAAGTGTTGGAGCATATGGCAATGGAACGTCGCCGCCCATTACACGTAATATAGGAGCATCTAAATAATCAAATGCATCTTTCTGAACCTTGAAGGTTACTTCGGTAGCAATAGAACCAAGTGGCCACGACTCTTCAACAAATACCATGCGGTTTGTTTTCTTTACAGAGTTGATTACACAATCGTAATCGATAGGACGTACAGTGCGTAGGTCGATAACCTCTGCAGAAATACCATCTTTTTCTAATTCAGCAGCAGCAGCCATTACTACTTTCAACATCTGACCAAAAGTAACGATGGTTACATCCTCTCCTGCTCTCTTAATATCTGCCCTACCTATTTCAATATAATATTCTTCTGCTGGTACATCCATTTTGTCGCCATACAT
>REAR01000031.1 GCA_004295245.1 Sphingobacteriales bacterium
CCTAATAAAATACTGCCCCAGAATTGATACATAATGGGGATATGTTTTTCCCAAGAGAGTTGTGCAATGTCTGTAAAAATATAACCAATCAAAGGGTCGGGTAAAACCTGTTTGTAAAAACTATCTACCAGTAATTGTATGTCTGCTGCTGTTTGTATATCGTGCCGCTCCATTTATTTCTTTTTGGTAAACAAAGCTACCAAAGCGCTGGTAATAATGCCCATAACCGGTGCGCCAATTAAACCTTGTTTAATATAATTACCCAGGCTGAAATATTTTTCAGCATCTGCCTGCGTCATCAATTTTAAACGTACACTGGCATCTATGGCATTGGTAAAAAACTCGGGAGTGATAAAAGTGGAGGTTACATATTGTGTAACGGGCGAAAGTATAGTAACAATGGCTGTAATAATTAAGCCTGTAATAAAACCTTGCAGGTAGGTCATTTTACCGCCATAGAATTTTTCGCGTTTTTCCAATAAGCCAAACACGTAAATGGCAATAGCCGGTATGGCAATAAAGTTGGTGTAGATGGGATGCTTTTCAATATGAGTGCTGTGCAGGCCTGTCATTTTTTCCATCAGCATCCAGGCAAGCGTCATGGCTACAAAGTAGATAGCCCATTTAATTTCAATTCCAATATTTTTCATATAGCGTTGTTTGTGTGTATTTAAAGGTAGCTTTTTATGTGTTGTAACCAGCGGGCCCTTTTTATAAGGACAAACATAAGTAACGGGCCTGTTGCGTCCGGTTATGCTGTTGAAGGGTGCGACGCAACGGCTGTTTAATAGTAATTCAACTGCCGGCCCCAAAAATGCTTACGAAGGCTTACCTTTGCGCCCCTGAAAAGGCATGTTTTTTAAAGTTATTAATAGGAATGAAATACACTACAGAAATTAACCGGCGCAGAACTTTTGCCATCATCTCTCACCCCGATGCGGGTAAAACCACCTTAACAGAAAAGTTATTGTTATTTGGTGGCGCCATACAAACAGCGGGGGCTGTTAAAAGCAACAAGATTAAAAAGCATGCCACCAGCGACTTTATGGAAATTGAACGCCAACGGGGTATTAGTGTGGCCACATCTGTAATGACGTTTGAATACGACGGTAATTTAATTAACCTGCTGGATACACCCGGACACAAAGATTTTGCTGAAGATACTTACCGCACTCTTACTGCAGTAGATAGTGTGATACTGGTGGTGGATAGTGTGAATGGGGTAGAAGACCAGACCCGCCGTTTAATGGAAGTATGCCGCATGCGGGATACGCCGGTAATTGTGTTTATTAATAAGATGGATAGGGATGGTAAAAACAGGTTTGATTTATTGGAAGAAATTGAAAAAGAACTGAACCTGCACCTGCACCCCATGACCTGGCCTATTAACAGTGGTAAAGATTTTAAAGGGGTTTATAATTTATACGATAAAAGCCTGGTATTATTTACAGCCAATACCAAAGCCAATGATGAAGATGCGGTACGCATCAGCGACCTGAGTGCCTCTTTGCTGGAAGACCGGTTGGGAGAAAAAGATGCAGCCGTATTGCGGGAGGATGTAGAGTTGGTAGATGGTGTGCATGGCGCATTGAATAATGAGGATTATTTAAAAGCTGCAGTGGCACCGGTATTTTTTGGCAGTGCTGTTAATAATTTTGGTGTAAAAGAAATGCTGGAAACTTTTGTACGCATTGCGCCAACACCCCGAAGCAGAGAAACCAGTAAACGGTTGCTGGATGTAAATGAAGATAAGTTTAGTGGGTTTATATTTAAAATACATGCCAACCTGGATCCTAAGCACCGCGACCGTATTGCTTTCTTAAGAGTGTGCAGTGGCCGCTTTGAACGCAACAAATATTTTCACCACGTACGTTTAGATAAGGATATACGCTTTAGCAACCCCTATAGTTTTTTGGCCCGCAGTAAAGATGTAATTGAAGAAGCTTACCCCGGCGATGTAGTGGGTTTGTTTGATACAGGTAATTTTAAAATTGGTGATACGCTTACAGAAGGCGAAGATTTTTTCTTTACCGGTATACCATCCTTCTCTCCGGAAATATTTAAAGAAGTAATTAACAAAGACCCAATGAAGACCAAGCAGCTGGAGAAAGGGTTGCTGCAGTTAACAGATGAAGGCGTGGCGCAATTGTTTACACAGTTTGGTGGCAATAAAAAAATTATTGGTTGCGTGGGAGAGCTGCAGTTTGAGGTAATTCAATACCGCTTGCTGCAAGAGTATGGCGCTGCGGTTGAGTTTAGGGCATTGCCGTTTTATAAAGCCTGCTGGCTAACCAGTACCGATGATAAAAAATTAGTAGAGTTCAGCCGGTTTAAACAAGCCAATATTGCAGAAGATAAAGATGGCCATATGGTGTATCTGGCACAGAGTGAGTGGTTTTTAAATACAGAGCGTACCAATAACCCGGAGATTGAATTTCATTTTACCAGCGAAATTCATAAGGCAGAATAGGAGCAGTGCAATTTAGTAACTACATATTATAATAGGGAGGGTGTTGCGCAGCAACACCCTCCCTATTTAATTTATAAAGTAATTATAAAAATTACAAAGCTGTTGTTAGCGTAATGCCAAGCCCAGGCGCACCACACACAGTAACTTTTCCATAGTCGTATTGCAATCCTGTAGCAATGTCCTCTGCCAGCAATAGTGGTCCATCCATATCAATATAATCTACAAAAGGCGCCAGGTGTGCAATAGCTGCCGAACCGATGGTACTTTCATTCATGCAGCCAATCATAATTTTTAAATTCAGTTCACGGGCTCTTTTAATCATACGCCGTGCCGGTGTAATGCCACTGCATTTAGTTAGTTTAATATTAATACCATCAAAATAACCGGCGCATTTTTCAACATCCGCCTCCACCACACATGCTTCATCCGCAATCAGTGGCAGCGGAGAGCGTTCGTGCAACCATTGCATACCTTCCCAATCATCTTTTGCCAAGGGTTGCTCCACTAATTCAACACCTAGTTTTTCAAAAGCAATAATATTTTCAAGCGCCACTTCTTTAGTCCATGCGGCATTAGCATCTACCCGAATGGGTGCATTGGTATGCTGGCGCAGAGCTGTAATATTTTCTATATCATTGCCAGTACCCACTTTAATTTTATAAATAGGCCAATCCAGGGCCTTCATTTTTTCAATCATCTTTTCGGTGCTGTCAATACCAATCGTATAATCGCACAGTGGTGCTTTTGTAAGATCGCCGCCCCATAATTCATACAAGGGTTTGCGGCGAAGTTTGCCCACAATATCCCATGCTGCCATATCTAAAGCGCATACTAAAAAATTATTGTGCGGCAACAGGTGGTGCAGATAATGCCAGTAGCGTTCGGGGTCGGTGAGCGCATACTTTTCAATAAATAGTTTTTTTGCCTCAATATCCGCTATCATCTTTTCAACCGGTATATCATAGTATGCAATAGCCGGTGCCTCGCCATAACCCTTAATGCCATTAAAATCCAGTTCTACCACCAGACTGGGTTGGTGTGTTTTAGTGCCTTTAGAAATAGTAAAGGGGTATTTAAACGGCAGGTTAAAAGCCGCGTATTTAATTTTCATAGTTGCAAATATAAAAGCTTTGTGGTTTGGGTAACCAGCAGCAGTCCCAAACGTTCGGGATCTTAGCAACAGTTGTTGCAACAGTCTACCACAATCAATCGGAACTCGGTTCACCGGTAGTAGTTATGGCAGCTTCATGTAAACAGGTTTAAATACAATCCCACTATGGGTTAAAACACGGTGCCCTTTTTTTTAAAACCCATTCATATTTGCAGGGTAATTACAACACAGAAACCTTATCCATTTCCATACTCCTGTTGGCAGAACTAAACCTCCATAAAATTCAATTCCTTCCACCCATCTCTTACTAAATTTAAAATTAATTGTATGCAGAAAAAGATACTTTTTGTATTGGCAATGCTATGTCTTGTCGTTAACAGTTTTGGCCAACCAGTGCCAGGCCTTGTAGCTTATTGGCCCATGAATGGTGATTTTACCGATGCAGGACCTAATAACCTTAGTGTAACCAATACTGCTGTAACAGGTACTACCAATGTTGCAGGCGTAGCCAACAGGGCCATGTATTTTGCAAACCCTACTTCAACGGTTGCTAATTATGCTACGGTAACTGCCAATGCCGCTATAAATTTCACGGGCGACTTCTCCATCAGTTTTGCCTTTTACCTCAGCACAACCTATGCACATCCCAAAGGCTTTTTTGATAACGGATTGAATGGCGCTTCAGGTGGCGGTTTTGGTTATGGCATGTGGTCGTGGAATGCGAATGGCTACAATAGTTTGTGTTTTAATTTCAGAAACGGTAACCTGCAAACTACTGCCGCTGGCAATATACAATTGGGCGTATGGACGCATGCCGTTTTTGTAAGGCAGGCCGGCGTTTTAAAAATTTATATTAACGGAGTATTAAACAATTCCGGGCCTGAAGGAACAGGAACCATTAGTTATACCGGAGTTCCACCCCGCATTGGTACCATGAACTATATTTTTCAAACACCGCAGCAATACAATGGGCTTAACGGAAGTATGGATGAACTGCGGGCTTATAACCGGGCCGTTACCAATGCAGAAGCGGTATTGTTATACAATGCCTGGCTCAGCAGTCAATCGTTGCCTGTTCATCTAACCTCATTCAACGCATTGCTGGTAAACAACACACCCGTTTTATACTGGAAAACCTCGTTTGAACAAAATAGCAGCTATTTTGCCGTGCAACGCAGTTATGATGGAACTATTTTTGAAACCATTGGCACTATAACTGCCAAAGGAAACAGCAGCATAGAAACATCCTATAACTATACCGACAATGCTGTAAACCCTTCTATTAATAACACCTCCATTTTTTACCGCCTGCAGCAATACGATGCCGATGGAAAAAATGAATTAAGTAATACAGTAGCTGTTAAATACACCAACACACAACCATCCACTTTTGCAATACTTCAAAATCCGGTGCAAGGTCTGTTGCAACTGCAAGGCTGGTTAACCGCCACACAGCAGGTGGCATTGCAAATAACCGATGCGCAGGGCCGCATGATGCAACAACAAAAATTACAACTAAACCAGGGCCGCTCAACAACTACACTACCGGTAACCCAATTAGCCAGCGGTTTGTATCACATCACGGTGCTAACAACCACCGGCAAGCAAACCCTGTCATTTATTAAAAAATAAGTTTTTCTTCATGCAAGTACCCGGGCCCTGCTACATGCGGGGCTTTTTTTTGGGTAGCCAGCAGTAGTCTTTTATAGCAGCAGCCGTTGCGTCGCACCCGTCATCGGCAACACATTATTGAGCTTGTATTAAAAATCTTTGTACTCTTTGTGTATCCTTTGTGGGGGGTGTGAAATAGTTTAGGAGTTGCACTGAGTTTCATAAAGAAGGCAAAGAGACACACAAAGGAAAGAAGCTTTGAGAGACTATATTTAACGTTACGTTTCTTTAGGGTTTGTTGGTTATTATTTGCTTTTAACTACACCAAGAAAACCTGCTATTTAATTTTTTCCTCCAGCATTGCAAGGTTGCCATTTAGTAAAGCTTCAAGGCAGGCAAGGGCTTCTTCAGAAGACTGGTCGGTAATTTCAGAGATATAGTC
>REAR01000237.1 GCA_004295245.1 Sphingobacteriales bacterium
CAGCGCATTCAGTTTGATAAACCAATTGGAGCTTTTCAGTTACAGCAAAAAAAGCTGGCTGAAATGGTTACAGAAATAACCAAAGCACAATTATTAAACTGGCGTTTGGGTGTTTTAATGAATGAAGGAAAAGCCACTCCACAGCAAGTGAGTATGGCCAAACGTAATGCTTGCGAAATTGCAGCTACTATTTGCAGAGATGCAAGACAGATGCTGGGAGGCATGGGTATTACCGGAGAATATTCCGTTATGAGACATATGATGAATTTAGAAAGCGTTATTACTTATGAAGGCACACACGATATACATTTACTGATTACCGGAATGGATGTAACTGGCTTTAACGCGTTTAAATAAATACCCTTGTTTATATTATATTAGAGCGGCTTTTACACAGCCGCTTTTTTTGTGTACCAGCAACCTATCTTTGTGCAGCATTGGTTGCGTCGCACCCTTCAGCCGCAACAAACGCATTAACAAAAGCATTGGAACATTGAAAAACAGAATAAGAATTTACCTCATAGGCTTTATGGGTTCTGGTAAAACACACTGGGGCAAGCGCCTGGCAAAAGAATTGTCAGTTCCTTTTTTTGATTTGGACGAAGTAATTACCACAAACTCGCAAAAAACCATCACTGAAATTTTTTCATTGCAAGGAGAGGAATACTTCCGCACTCTAGAAAAGGAGGCATTGGAAGCAGTAACAGCAGATCATGAACAATTTATTATTTCTTGTGGCGGTGGTACACCTTGTTTTTTTAATAATATAGATTTTATGAAAAAAGAAGGGTTTGTGCTTTGGTTAAATACGGCTGTTGATGTTTTAGTAACACGCCTTTTAAAAGAAAAACTAAAACGCCCACTATTAAGATCCATTGCCGATGAAGACATGAAAGCGGTAATTATAAAAAAATTACAGGAACGAAGATTTTATTACCAACAGGCTAATTTAGTAGTAGATGAAGACCTGATAAGCCTTGATGAATTATTAAAATTGGTTACACATGCATAAGCGTTTTTTAATAATAGCCGCCCTATTGGGTGCGGTATCGGTTGCCATGGGTGCCTTTGGTGCACATGGTTTAAAGCAGTTTGTTGCAGAAGAAAGCATCAGCACTTTTGAAACCGGTGTACGCTACCAGTTTTATCATGTATTTGGGCTATTAGCACTGGCAGCCTTATGGAAGGAATTTCCGGTAAAATGGCTACGCTGGGCGGGTAATTGTTTTATTACAGGTATTGTATTATTCTCAGGGTCTTTATACCTGTTAACTGCTATAAAGGCAACCAATACAGTTGGGTTAAATGGTATTGGTATCATTACCCCCATTGGCGGTTTGTTTTTTATTGCTGGTTGGTTATTAATAGCAGCTGCCCTGTTAAAAAACAAATAA
>REAR01000032.1 GCA_004295245.1 Sphingobacteriales bacterium
TGTAAACCCCAGGGGTTATTTAATAAATAGGCTTTATCGTTATTAATAGCAATATTGGGAGATAGCAAAACCAGTGCTGCCACATCGTTTGGGTAAGCGGCTGCCAACTGCAATGCATTGGTGCCACCGGTAGACGTGCCCATTAAAATTACTTTATCGCCCAGCTGTTTGCCAATGGCCAGTGCTTCTTTAGCACTGTTCCAATATCTTTCTGGGGTTAAGTTAGCAAGTGGCTCTGTGGTATCTATACCATGTTCTGCCAGGCGAGATAAATATAAGTTACAACCAAAGCGTTTGGCAATATTGCGGTGTACGGGGTTACCCTCTTCCTGGCTGGCAGAAAAACCATGCAGGTATACAATGGCATACGGTGTTTTATTTTTTAAACTATCATTGCTCCAAATAATGCGTATAAGTTTCTAGTAAAGCACTGTTTGCAGGTACTGCCGGCCACTCTTTACCATAAACAGGTGTGCTGGGGTTAGGGCCCACTACATACAAAAGCATTAACGCCCCTATTATTACAAACAATACTTTCAGCAGCTTTTTAGTAACACGCATACAATAATTTTTTACTGAAGCTATGAAATTTTGCGATTTTATGTTACCAGCATTTGTAACTCCGGTTCCGCACAAGCTCCACTAGAGTTGGGATGAAGTGCATCCCGATTTTTGATTGGGGCAGGATCTGCTACTCGTCCCTCGCAGCGTTGCAGCTAACATGTGCGACGCAACAACCGATGCCATGAAACACAAATGCTGGTAACATAAAATTTTCTCCTTTCGCTCAATTACCGATTTTTGCAGTATAAATAAATAACAAATTTTCTCCTTTCGCTCAATTACCGATTTTTGCAGTATAAATAAATAACAATGGCAGTATTTGATATAAGCAAAGGCATTGCAATAGGTTGCGACCACGCAGGGTTTGAATACAAAACACAACTGGTACCCTGGCTAAATGCCAAGGGTATACAGGTGCACGATTTTGGCGTGTATGAAAATAAGTCGGTAGACTATCCGGATTATGCACACCCCACAGCTGCAGCAGTAGAAGAAGGCAAAGCTGCTTTTGGTATTTTATTATGTGGCAGTGCCAACGGTGTTTGTATGACGGCCAATAAGCACCAGGGCATACGTGCCGGTTTAAGTTTTATGACCGATGTGGCCCGCCTTATTCGGCTGCACAACGATGCAAATATTATTTGTATACCGGCCCGCTTTATATCTTTAGAGCTGGCAAAAGAAATGATAGAAATTTTTATGAATACGGCTTTTGAAGGGGGCCGCCACCAGAATAGGGTAAATAAAATTGCCTGTTAAGTTTATATACAAATAATTAGCAGTAAACCCCCATCACAGCGGGGTTTGTTTTTTTTACGAAGGGTTAGATAGGATTTGTACGAAAAAAAGGGAGCAAATAATTTTTTTAATAAGTTTTTAAACTTTTAAATGCGTAATGCTTCTCATATACGTTATTAATTTATACAAAAAATAAAAAAACCCCTTGTTATGAAAAGTGCCCGTTTAATTAAAGCCACCTTTTTAGGAGCTACTATTTTATTTGCTACTGTTAGCACACAAGCGCAAGACACTAAAGTGGCCCCTCCGGTAAAAAAAGAAGTAAGAGACCGTGTAGAAGATAAAAGAGATAAAAAAGAAGATGTGCGTGACAAACGTGAGAACGTGCGTGACCGTAAAGAAAACCGCCGCGACCGCCGCGAAGATGTAAAAGATAAAGCAGAAGACAAGCGTGATGCCCGTGAAGATGTGCGGGATGCAAAACATGATGGTGGCAAGAGAGATAAGATTGAAGACAAACGCGATGCCCGTGAAGATGTACGGGATACTAAAGAAGATAAGCGTGACAAACGGGAAGATGTTAGAGACCGTAAAGAAAACAAAAGAGACAGAAAAGAAAATGTGCGTGACCGCAAAGAAGATAGAAGAGATAGAAAAAATTAATATTTAAAGCGCAATAATAAAGAAGGTGGCTATTAGCCATCTTCTTTTATTTTGAAGTATACTTGTTATGACGTAGCATCCAATCGGCACACTGATAAAATGCAATAGCTTTTTTGAGCAATGCAGAATCCATAGCTATAGTGGTTGTCTGGCCGGTAGTAAAATCTGGCAACAGCATTTCGGCTTTTCTTACCGGGCTTAGCACTACCATTTTTTGATTGGCAATATAACCCAAGCCTTGATAGGTACTTACAAAAGCTTTTTCTTGTGTGGTATCTCTAACAAAAATATCCTGTCCTAAAAATTTAGAGTTATAATCTATTTTAAGTAAGCCTAATATTGTAGGGGCAATGTCCATTTGAGCAGTAAGGCGGTTATATTCTTGTGGCTTAATAATACCCGGAGCATAAATTATACAAGGTATGTGATAGGAGGGCACTGGTAGTTTTACTTTGCCAGATGTGCTGGCACAATGATCTGCAATAATTACAAAAACGGTATTCTTAAACCATGTTGTATTTTTTGCTTCACGTATAAATTTTCCAATGGCATAATCGGTATATTTTACGGCGCCTCCCCTGCGCTGTTCAGATGGGGGTATATCAATTCTCCCCGCTGGGTAGGTATAAGGGCGATGATTAGATACCGTCATTATATGTGCAAAGAATGGCTGCTTTTTTTTATTTACAGCATCTATATTATTAATAGCCAGTGTAAATAAATCTTCATCTGCCACGCCCCAAATATTTGCGTAATGTATTTGAGAGTCTGGCAAAGCGGCACGATCAATAACAGTATACCCGTTATTGCCAAAGAAATAACTCATATTGTCAAAATAGCCGTATCCCCCATACATATAATAAGTAGCATACCCTTTAGTTTTAAAAACACTGCCTAAAGAAAACAAATTTTCATTGTGCGGCCGCTTTACAATACTCTGGCCGGGTGAAGGTGGTAAAGAAAGAGAAAGCGCCTCTAACCCTCTTACGGTACGGGTGCCAGAAGAATACATGCTTCTGAAAAACATACTTTCTTTGGCAAGGCTATCAAGATTAGGAGTAATGTTTTCTGTGCCACCAAAAGCCGCCATAAAATCGGCGCTCAGGCTTTCTACACTTATCATCACTACGTTTAGTTTCTTTTCTTCTGCGGCATAATTAACCGTGCGTTCAATATTAAACACATCGTCAGATACAAAATGGCTTACAGAATCTGTTAATTGAATACGCAAAATGCTAAAGGCCTCCTGCAGCGGTAGTGTTTGGTAAAATTGTTCATATACCAGCTCATTACTCTGAAAGGCTATCGCAAATTCGTAAATACCATTTCCGGCCAGTTCATTGGTTACTTCATTATTACTAAAGCGCCGCAGGTTGCTGCCAATAAGCCAGCTGCCAGCTACCGGCAGGGCAAATAGTGCCACGGCCACCAGGCTGCGGCTTTTAAAGCTTTGTGTTGATTGTAGCGAGTAATGAATGCCTTTACGCAACCGCCAAACAACAAAAACGGTAATGGCCAGCACTGCAGCAACTATCCAAAAAACCGGATAACTTTCTTTTATATTACCCACCACTTCGTTGGTATACACCAAATAGTCTACTGCTATAAAATTATATCGGGTAGTAAACTCATCCCAAAAAAACCATTCACTAATGGCATTAAATAATAATAAAAAAACAATAATAACAACGTCTGTCACTAAAATAACTTTGCGCCAATTGTTTTTTATAGCAGGGGTGGTGTATAATAAAAAAAGGTAAAGCAAAAAGCGAAGTAGAAAGAAACCTGCAACGGCCCAATGCAGTTTTTTGTCAAAATCTCGCGGAACGACGAGATTGGTAAAAGCAGCAATGCTGATAAGTACCATAAAAAAAATAATCGCCCACCATTTTTCTTTTTGGCGGTACATGGTATTGTTTAAAAACCACAAATGCCATATTAAAGGTACCAATACAAAGCAGGCAATAATAACATCGTAAACAAAACCAATAGTAAATACACCTAAAACACTTTTATAGCTCCAGTCAAACAATTGCAGACGGGTTAATAACAGTGCCATCCTTGTTGCAGTAAATAACAAAACACTCAATGCTATTAAATAAAAAACAACAGCAAAGCGGCTTTTATTTATAAACCCGGCAAGCTTCTTAAACATAGTAACGTGTTATAAATTAGTAAGCAATAAAAAACCCCTGCTTTTGCAGGGGTTGTGTAATTTTTTTTACCATCCCAGTATCCATGCAAACATCAATGGTGCTACTATGGTAGCATCACTTTCAACAATAAACTTGGGAGTGTGTATATCTAGTTTACCCCAGGTAATTTTTTCGTTGGGTACGGCGCCACTGTAAGAACCAAAAGAAGTGGTGCTGTCTGATATCTGGCAGAAATAACTCCAAAAAGGTACGTCGTGCCATTCTAAATCCTGATACATCATAGGTACCACACAAATCGGAAAATCACCTGCAATGCCTCCGCCAATCTGAAAAAAGCCCACGCCCTTACCACCAGAATTATGGCGATACCAATCTGCCAGCCAAACCATATACTCAATACCACTTTTAACAGTGCTTGCTTTTAATTCGCCTTTAATAACATAGCTGGCAAAAATATTACCCGTAGTACTATCCTCCCAACCCGGCACCACAATCGGAATATTTTTTTCTGCTGCAGCTACTATCCAGCTATCCTTGGGGTCAATTTCATAATACTGTTTTAAATCGCCGCTCAATACTGTTTTGTATAAAAACTCATGCGGAAAATAACGTTCTCCCTTTGCTTCTGCATCTACCCATTGCTGGTGCAGGTGTTTTTGCAAACGGCGAAAAGCTTCTTCTTCCGGAATGCAGGTATCGGTAACGCGGTTGTAATGGTTTTCTAACAAATCCCATTCTTCCTGCGGTGTTAAATCTCTGTAGTTAGGTACTCTTTTATAATGAGAGTGTGCCACCAGGTTCATTACATCTTCTTCCAGGTTGGCGCCGGTGCAACTAATAATTTGTACTTTATCCTGCCGTATCATTTCTGCTAAACTCAACCCCAGCTCTGCGGTACTCATGGCACCGGCCAGTGTAATCATCATTTTACCACCTTCTGCCAAATGTGTTTCATATCCTTTTGCTGCATCCATTAAAGCCGCTGCATTAAAATGGCGGTAATGATGCTGTATGTACTGAGAAATCGGTCCTTTGCTCATACTATTGGTTTTAGCCCGCAAAAATAATATAAATGACGGGTACTGTTTAAAATTTATAGGTTAACTATTAGCCCGGTTGTTAAGATTTTTTTGGTAACCGGCAGCGGTTCTTTGGGCGGCAGTGGTTGCGTCGCACACTTGTGCCACACAATATAAATATTTAAGTGGCACCCCGCTTTAGCGGTGGTACAGTAGTTGGTTAATGGTGCATGATGTATTATTAATTGTACTGTTCTGGGCTATTAATTATTGATCACGGACATCCTTCTGCACAAGTGTGCGACGCAACCGGTGCTGCGCAGAATTACTAAAGCTGGTAACATAAACTCTTTTTATTACCTTATTTTTGCGCTTCAAGTAAAACACATGTACATACACAAAGAAGGTTATAAGCCCATTGCAATCAGTGCTCTTATTTTCGGTATCATAAATTTGCTTTCGTTTTATTTTATCAGCTACTCAATGCCCTGGTTAAGCTGGGTAATTTTTATTGGTACGTTTGGTTTACTCTTATTTATTATTTCTTTTTTTAGAATACCCAACCGCAGCTTAAGTTTTGACGATAATAAAATTATTGCCCCGGCCGATGGTAAGGTAGTGGTAATAGAAGAAGCGGTGGATGAAGAATACTTTAAAGAGAAGCGGCTGCAGATTTCTATTTTTATGAGCCCGGCTAATGTGCATGTAAACCGCTACCCTGTTAATGGCAGCATAGTATACAATCAATATCATAAAGGCAAATATCTGGTAGCTTGGAACCCTAAATCATCTACCGAGAACGAACGCCACTCTGTAGTGCTGCGCCATACAACAAGCGGTAAAGAAATATTGGTAAAACAAATTGCTGGTGCGCTGGCTAAACGGATTATTAATTACAGCAGTGTGGGGCAAACCGTAAAGCAAAACGAAGAGCTGGGCTTTATACGTTTTGGCAGCCGGGTAGATGTATTATTACCAGTGGGCGCCAAAGTGCATGTGCAGCTAAACCAAACTACACAGGGCGGTGTTACGGTATTAGCGTCCTGGTAAAATAGTGCCGGCTTAAAATCTTCTTGCCAGCGTAATACTATTTTTAAATTTTTGTGTTTTTCCGTTTAAGGCAAAAACTTCTGTAAGCACTACATAAGTGCCAATGGGTAGCTTTTGATTGTTTTCATCCAACCCATCCCACCGGTAACTGCCTTTTAAGCCACACAATGCATT
>REAR01000033.1 GCA_004295245.1 Sphingobacteriales bacterium
TGCCAGCCATGCCGCTGGTGAATTTTACCGCGATACTGTAAGCAACCTGAGTGCAAACAAAATGAACAATGTGTATTTATATATAATGAATGTAAACACATTGGGCACTTGTGGTAGCGGCGCACAATTACCCCGTTTGCGTTTTGTAGTTGAAGCATGGAGCAGCAGCAGCAACACTTTCTCACAAGTAACTTCTTTCTCTTCAAGCAGCATTCCGCAATCTGCAAACCCTAACTGGGTAAAAATTGGTGGTTCTTTTATGCTGCCTTCAAACATCACAACCGTACGCTACATTATTTATAACGATGCCCCCGGTGGTTGTGGTAACGACCTTGCAATTGATGATATTACCTTCTCTGATTGTGTGGCTGCTGCTTCTTTACCTGTTACTGGTTTAAAACTGGAAGCTTATGCAAAGAGCGAAAACATTGCTGTTAACTGGAGCACCGCAACTGAATACAACACCAGTGCTTATATAGTTGAAAAAAGTGCAGATGGCAGCAATTGGTCTGTAGCAGCTACAGAAAAAGCAGCCGGACAAAGCAATTTTAAAACCAACTACAGTTTTACAGATAACAAAGCATTCTTAGGCACCAATTATTACCGCATTAAGCAGGTAGATGTGGATGGCCAGTACACTTACTCAAACATAGTAATGGTAAAGATGGTGAAAGTATCGGCTAAAATTACGGTGTACCCTAACCCCTTTATCAGTCAGGTTAATTTAGAAATGAACAGTAGTAATGCAGAAACAATGGTGGTACGCATTTTAAACCAGCAGGGCCAGGTGGTAAAACAAAACAACTGGAACCTGCATGCCGGTAACAATAACACTACAATTGATAACCTGAGTAATCTTAGCAAAGGCATTTATCTGGTAGATGTAAAAAAACAAAACGGAGAAACCGTGTATAGCACCAAGTTGATAAAATAATAAACAAGATTTTAGTTTCACATAGGTACGTTTAATGGTTAAAGAGAGGGGTTTCTACCCCTCTCAATTTTTTATCCCATCCCATAACAGCCTGCTTTTAAAATGCCCGTAAAATAATTTTATCTTTGCAGCATCATGACCAAACTCTCCGTTAACATAAATAAAATAGCCACGCTGCGTAACAGCCGGGGGGGTAATAACCCCAGTGTTTTGCAAGCAGCTATTGATGTACAAAATTTTGGTGCCGATGGCGTAACCGTACATCCCCGGCCCGATGAAAGACATATCCGCTATAGCGATGTGCATGAAATAAAATCCATCATCACCACAGAGTTTAATATAGAAGGCAATTGCCGAGAACAAAAGTTTATTGACCTGGTATTGCAGGTAAAACCACAGCAAGTAACCCTGGTGCCCGATGCAGAAGGGCAACTTACTTCTGACCATGGCTGGGATACGCTTAAGCACAAAGACTATTTAATAGAAATGATTGCCGTGTTTAAACAAGCTGGCATCCGCACTTCTATTTTTGTTGACCCGATTATTGAAATGGTAAACGGCGCCGCAGCCACCGGCACCGATCGTATAGAATTGTATACAGAAAGCTATGCCCGCCACTACCCTGCCAATGCTGCTATTGCGGCGGCCCCTTATAAAGCGGCAGCAGAAAGAGCTTTGCAATTAGGCCTGGGCATTAATGCCGGCCACGATTTAGATTTAAACAACCTGAAATATTTTAGCCAGCAAGTATACGGTGTGGCCGAAGTATCTATTGGCCATGCCCTTATTTGCGATGCTATTTATTTAGGTTTAGAAAACGCTGTGCAGTTATACAAGCGCCAGATATCGTACTAAACAACACCGCTTATCATTGCCCGCAAAGCCTTAATAAAAATTACACCGCAGTCAACAGCCGCCAAATAGTAGCTTGTAGTAAAATATTATAATGAAAAAAATACTGCTGACTTTCTGCCTTTTTATTGCTGTTTATACAAAAGCACAATTAACCACTTTGCCCAGCGGTGGTAACAAGCCCGCTGCAGTAAGCGAGCAGGTGGGCCTTACAAAAGTTAGCATACACTACGATCGACCCGCTGTAAAAGGCCGCGAAGGAAAAATATGGGGCCAGTTAGTACCCATTGGTTTTACTGATCAAGGTTTTGGCAATACTAAAACAGCCCCTTGGCGTGCCGGTGCTAATGAAAATACCACCATCAGTTTTTCTACAGATGTGCAGGTAGAAGGCCAACAACTGGCCGCCGGTAAATACGGTTTATTTATAGCTTTTGATGCTGCAGAAAGCATGCTTATATTTTCTAAAAACAGCAATAGCTGGGGCAGCTATTACTACAACCCTACCGAAGATGCCTTGCGGGTAAAAATAAAACCACAAGCCCTCAACCAATCTATAGAGTGGTTGCAATACCAGTTTACCAATCAAACAGGTAATAGTGCCACCATTTGCATGCAGTGGGAAAAATTAAGCTTTCCCTTTACTGTTAGTGTGGATATTAAGCAAACACAGGTAGCCTCTTTTAGAAATGAGCTGCGCACCGAAAAAGGATTTACCTGGCAAGCCTGGGAGCAAGCCGCACAATGGTGTGCACAAAATAATACCAATTTAGAAGAAGCCCTGCTTTGGGCCGACTCTGCCACCTCCAATACTTTTGGCGGCAACTTTGTCTTTCAGCCGCACAGCACCAAAGCCATGGTGTTAGATAAGCTGGGCCGTGCCGATGAAGCCACTACCGTTTTAAAAACCGCCCTGCCGCTGGCCAATATGCAGGAGATGCACCAGTATGGCCGTCGCTTGCTCAACCAAAAAAAGCCAAAAGAAGCATTAGAGATATTTAAAACAAACCACACCAAAAACCCCAACAAGTTTACCACGCTTATGGGCTTAACAAGGGGCTACGCTGCCAATGCCGATTATAAGAATGCCTTAAAATATGCACAACAGGCGCTGACCCTTGCCCCCGATGCCAACAACCGCAATTTTGTAGAAAGCGCCATTACCAAATTAAAAGAAGGAAAAGATATAAACTAAGCCAATCACTTGTTTACCACTTTAAAACCCTGCCGTGTGCAGGGTTTTATTTTAGGGTTACCAGCTGCAGCGCTTTGGGCAGCACCGTTGCCACAGGCTATCCCGACCAATCGGGACTCGGTTCAGCGGCAACGCAGTGGCAGCTAGTAAAAACAGCTTTAATTTTCAATGGCATGCCATAACTCTAATTTTGTAAAAGACCCACCGGTTAAGCAGCTCCCAAATTAGTAGTAAATAGCGCAATCGTACGTCGCATTAGATTAGCAAATTGAAATTGGCACGTTTTTGCGCAATGAATTGTAACCTGTTTTATAAAAAAATTGTTGCTAGCTAAAGAAGCTGTGTATATTGTGACAATATAAGAATAACTGCTATGCTAATTTTTAATCTCTAACAAATCAAAATATGGATAGAAAAGATTTTTTAAAAATTGGCACCTTGACAAGTGCTGCGACAGTTATCGGAACAAAAAACGCATTTTCGAAAAACCTTATTGACAATAACATTGACAAGTTAGTAGACGCTAACGGCAACTTTGTTCAGCAGGTACTTCCATATTCCGAAAATTTTTTGGAGCCGTATATGGACAGCGAGACTTTACATTTGCACTATACGTTTCATCACGGTGGTGCGACAAAGGCAGCTAATACCGACCTTAAAAAAATTAGAGAGGCTATAGACAGCAACAATCTTGAAACAGTTGACTACTGGACAAAGAAACTTTCTTATCACTTGTCGTCACACATTTTGCACTCTATCTTTTGGACAAATCTCACTAACAAGGTTACAACACCGAAAGGTAATTTGCTCAAACGAATAGAGAAAGACTTTGGTAGCTACGACAAACTAAAAGCATATTTAGCCCAGACATCAAAAAATGTGGACGGGAACGGTTGGGGTATTTTGGGTTATCAACCTTACACCGACAAATTAACAATTTTGCAATGTGAGAACCACGAAAAATTAACACAATGGGGCGTTATCCCTTTACTTGTTATTGACGTTTGGGAACATTCATACTATTTAAAATACAAAAACAAACGAGGTGACTTTGTGGACGCATTATTCAACATCATTAATTGGGACAACTCTTCCCAACGACTTGACGACGCAATCAAACTCACTAAATAAAAGCACAACAGGTAAAAGGCGGTTTTCTTCTCAGACGAGTCTTCTGAAAGAGACTCGTAGTTGTTATTGTCAGATAGTTCTGTATTCGCATAAAATAGTTTTTCGTCCGCACATTGTCTGGCGCAGCCAACCCCCTACTCTCCGTAATTTGTAAACAACTATAAAAATTAATCCACTCAGCGTACGGCTTTGCCTACGCTGCTACGTGCAAGTCTTCAACCCAGTATCAATTCTCTATTATCAATTGCCCCTTGTTTTTATACTTTAAGATGAACAATATTAAAAAGCCCGGTAAAAATTACCGGGCTTTATTATGTAATACAATATTATTTATTCTTCGCTTAAAAACGGATAGCGGTAATCTGTTGGCGGATTGAAGGTTTCTTTTATAGTGCGGGCACTTAACCAACGATAGAGGTTTAATATGCTGCCTGCTTTATCGTTAGTGCCACTTGCACGGGCGCCGCCAAAAGGTTGCTGCCCTACCACGGCACCAGTTGGTTTATCGTTAATATAAAAGTTACCGGCAGCATGGCGCAGTTTATCGGTAGCCAGTTCTACCGCATAGCGATCTTGTGAAATGACAGCGCCTGTTAACGCATACGGCGATGTGCTGTCTACCAAGGCTAATGTTTCTTCAAAAGCATTAGCGGGGTACACATAAATGGTTAATACCGGCCCAAAAATTTCCTCGCACATGGTGGTGTATTTAGGGTCGGTGGTTTCTATAACAGTGGGCTGTATAAAATAGCCTTTACTCTTATCGCAGTTGCCACCCACCAGTATACTGGCTTTTTTAGAACGTTTGGCAGCGTCTATATAGGTCTTAATTTTATCAAAACTCTTTTCATCAATTACGGCATTAATAAAATTGCTGAAGTCTTCTACCGTACCCATTTTAAAACTGTTGATGCCGGCTACTAATTTGCGTTTTACTTTTTCTGCAATATTAGAAGGGATATAAGCTCTTGATGCAGCCGAACATTTTTGCCCCTGATACTCAAACGCACCCCTTAACAAAGCCGTGGCCACCACATCTGCATCGGCGCTTTTGTGGGCTATTACAAAATCTTTACCGCCGGTTTCGCCCACAATGCGTGGGTAAGAGCGATAGCTGCCCATATTTTTGCCAATTGTCTCCCACATTTTATTAAACACACCGGTAGAGCCGGTGAAATGAACACCCGCAAATTCTTTATGGCTAAAACATACTTTACCAACCGTGGGGCCATCAACATAAACTAAGTTAATAACGCCATCGGGCAGGCCTGCTTCTTTTAATATGCGCATAAACATTTGCGCCGAATAAATTTGGGTATACGCTGGTTTCCATACCACCACATTGCCACACATGGCCGCACTGGCAGGCAGGTTGCCGCCAATTGCTGTAAAGTTGAACGGTGTTACGGCCAACACAAAACCTTCCAGCGGACGATACTCTAAACGGTTGTGCATGCCGGCACCGCT
>REAR01000034.1 GCA_004295245.1 Sphingobacteriales bacterium
GCAATATCAAAACTTAGCAACTGGCAATTTCTTATTACCGGCTCCATCTCATCAATACTTTCTTTTACATTGCCCACCCGGTAGCAATCAAAGCGCAGCTTATCCATTGTTTCCAGCATATGCGGGTGCACATAATAACTCTGAAAGCCAATATGATTATAATGCCGCACATAGTTAGGCTCTCCGGTCAGCATTTCCATTAAAAAATTATCATTGCGCAGCGGAGAGTTCAGGTTCAGGTTAATCAACGCATCCACACAAGCCACTTCTATAATTTGTTCGTTGCTGGTATAGGCGCTGTATTGCGCCAACGTCAGATCGTGGCTGCCACCTAAAAACAAAATTGTTTTTTGTTCATTCAACAGTTCACGCAACACGGTTTTAACAGCTGCATACGTATCTTGTAAGGTCGCACCTGTTTTAATATTGCCAATATCTGCAATCTTTAAATCGGGGTGCCAGCAATACAGTTTGTAAAATTCTTTTCGTATTTCATCTGCAGCAATTGGTCCGTTGTTAGATAAACCCGCCCCCCGTTGTTCGGCACAACCTACCAAAACCACATCTGCATCATACAGATCCGGAAAAGTTTCTTCATACAAATTACCCAACTTACCAATTTGCCCATCGTGGTACAATTGGTCGTCACTCAAAAAAGCAAGGTTCAGCGGTTCTAAAAAATCAGCCAGTCCAAGATAATCATTCATTATTGGCGGTATTGTAATAACTAAGTGTTGTTTTTATTAAACAGTTTCAAAATTAGCAGTATTTACATACTGAAAAATAAATTTTACACACCAATGTTATTATGTAACCAGCAACAACAAGTATGGCAGCATCGTTGCGTCGCACCCTTCAGCAGCAATAACAATACGGGCCATTCATTCTTTTTATTTGATGGCAGCCAAAACAATAGTTTTAGTAATTTGCCCAATTTACAGGCAGTACTTAAATAAAAAACTATGGGCAGTCGCTTACCGGCTTTTATGAGTAAACGGGGTTTAATAAATGGCCTGCGGTTATACTGGCATTTTAAATCTAAAAGCAAGGCGGCAATACGTTTACCCTGGCTGCAACAACCGGTATATTTTAGAGGTATAGAAAGCGATGCCCGAATGTTTGAGCAGTTGTTTATTAATAATGAATACGATGTGCCAGTTAACTTTCAACCCAAAACAATAATAGACCTAGGTGCTAATGTGGGCTATGCGGCTTTGTTTTATGCCAATAAATATCCTCAGGCTACTATCTTTTCTGTAGAACCCGATACAGATAACCATGCCATTGCTGCTAAAAACACAACACCCTATAAAAATGTGCAGCTGGTAAAAGGTGCTGTATGGCATGAGGCAGCACTAATAAATTTGGTAGATAATGGGTATGGAGAAGCGGGTTATATGGTAGAAACAGGCAAAGGACCCAATACTATTAAAGCCTATACTATTACAGAAATAATGCAGCAGTTGAATACAGCCATTATTGATATTTTGAAAATTGATGTAGAAGGAACCGAAAAAGAATTGTTTGAAAACAATTACCAATACTGGTTGCCCCGCACCCGCCTTTTAATTGTTGAAACACACGACCGCTATAAAAAAGGAACCAGCAAAGCTGTTTTTAAAGCAATAAGCGAATACAATTTTTCTTTAGAGCTGAGTGGCGAAAACCTGGTTTTATACAATAATGATTTGAATGCATAATGCTGTAACTACCATAACCGGTATCTCTGTTGTAATACCTAATTACAATGGCGTGGGCTTGTTTCAACACACTTTGCCTACGGTTGTAAAAGCTTTGGCATCCCTCAACCTGCCTTCAGAAATTATTGTAGCCGATGATTGCTCTACAGATGCTTCTATAGAATACCTGCGCACCCATTACGCCTTTATTAAAATTATTGAGCAAAAAATAAACAGCGGTTTTTCTATTACCAGCAATGCTGGTATTAAAGCCGCTGCTTACAGCCATGTGTTATTACTTAACAGCGATGTAAAGCTTACCCCCGGTTATTTTACAGATCAGTTAAAATATTTTGCAACACCTACTACGTTTGGTGTAATGGGCCGCATCGAAGGCTGGGAGGATACCATTATACAGGATGGCGCCAAGTATCCTTCTTTTCATGGCGTAAAAATTAAAACCACGGGTAATTATCTTTTAAAAGATAAAGAGCAAATGAAAGATGGTTTATACACCATGTACCTTTCTGGCGCCAATATGCTGGTAGATAAAGAAAAATTTTTAGCTATTGGCGGCTTTAATGAGTTGTTTACCCCTTTTTATGCTGAGGATTACGAGTTAAGCATAAGAGCCTGGCGCCTGGGCTATACCTGCTATTTTAGCTATAATAGTCTTTGCCAGCATCAAACTTCATCAACTATAAAAACGCACCGCCAAAAAAATAAAGTAAAGGCTATTTATTACCGTAATAAATTTTATGTGCACGCTTTGCACCTGCAAGGGTTTAAAAAAATATTATGGTATATGCAATGGCTACCAGAAACTGTTTTACAAATAATTATTGGCCGTTGGTACTTATGGCAATCTTTAAAAATGTTTTTAGCTAACCACAGCGGCATTAAAAAATCTATTGTGGCATTTAATAAACTAGCCCTGCAAAGTGCGGCACATTATAATTTGCAACAGGTGGCGCAACGCATAAAAGATAGTATTCAACATCCGGCTACTTATTTTTAAGTAAGAGGTTGTTTATTAGTTTTATACAGGGATGCTCCTTTTAAGAAATGCCAACTTTGTTTTAAACGTTCTGCCAATTTTATAAAGAAGAAAAAGAATTTACGATTGTATAAAACTCTTTTTTTTGGACCACCCCCAATATAAAAACGGGTACAGGTGGTTTGCATAAACTGGCCTGGTTGGTAGTTTTGGTAAGCATTTAAAAATTGAGGAATAAAACTATCCAGATCTTTAAGGTTACCCATACTTAAATGATGCACCATAAATGGTATTACGTAAGCGGTATAAGATTGAAGGGCGGCTCTTAAACAAATATCTGTGCCATATAAATGAAAACCCTTTATGTGGGCTGCAACCGTTATCAGTTTGCTGTTATTAATAAGCAGCAGGTTTTCGTCTAAGCTTTGTACCCGTGCCGGCAAACCTGTGGTGGTAACTTTATTAGCGCCATAAGTAATATACATACGTGGCTGATGGTACCCATTGTAACCGGCATTACCAGCAACAGCCCAGTTGTTATCTGTAGCAGTTAATTTATCTAAAATAGCTAGTAATTGTTCTTTAGTATCTACACAAACAACATCCTGATGCACCACAATTAAATACCGGCCCTGTGCCGCCTGCTTAAAATAATTGATGGCGGTAAAAGCATCGTACACATTATCGCGGGTATTGTCTGCTACCAGATACTCGCAGTCATTAGTAAAGCCCGCTTTTTCAAAACTTGTTTTCATAACCTCATACTCACTCCATTTGCTTACTATAGTAGCTATAGAAAAAGTATAGGTAAAAACGGGGTTTAGCATTTGTGTGGTTATAAATGAATGAGTGGGTAAATTAAGAAAAAATAAACCATTGCAGCTATCAGTTGTTTTATGGCTTTGTTAGTAAATTTAATGTATGACCAATTTTGTTCCCATATTTCCATTGGGTATTGTAGTATACCCGGCTGAGGCGCTGAACCTGCATATTTTTGAACCTCGCTATAAGCAATTGATTTACGAGTGTTATACGGAGAAGAAAAATTTTGGCATACCTGTTATTATTGAAGGTGCTATCAGCGAAATAGGTACGCTGGTTGAAATAACTGAAATAAGCAAGGTGTACGAAAATGGGGAGATGGATATAAAGACCAGAGGCCTTAAAATTTTTCGCATTTTAGAAATTGTTAAGGAAATACCCGATAAATTATATAGCGGCGCTATTGTAAACTATGCAGACTATATACAAGATGCCGGCATGCCGGATCTGATGCAAATAGTTATAGCCAGCATGCGGGAGCTGCACCAACTGCTGCGTATTGAAAAAAAGTTTACCAAACCCGATGAGGCACTGCTGAGTTATGATGTGGCACACCATGCCGGTTTGAACCTGCAGGAAGAATATGAATTATTAAGCTTACTGCAAGAAGTACAGCGGCAGGAATATTTAAAACGCCACTTACAAAAGGTATTGCCGGTAATTGGAGAAATGGAACATTTAAAAGAACGGGTGAAACTAAATGGGCATTTTAAAAATCTGTCTCAGGATTTTAATTTGTAATGCTGCCACAGGCACTGCCGTAAAAGTGTGCGACGCAACAATGCTTACTATTTATTCTTTTGCCGGGTACATAAAAAAATTGCCAGCGTTTAGCTGGCAACAGTTCTTATAATTTAGGTAGTTTATACCCGTTGTGGTAGGGCTTCATTAAATAGGCTTTATTAATGGCCTCGTCTGTAAACCGGCCTGCGCCAGCATTCCACTCTAATCTTTTATTGCTGCGGTAGGCAATATTGCCCATTTGCGCCACGGTAGCTACATGTGCCCCATCTTGTATTGAACAATTTAAAATGCCTGCATTATTGGTTTTAATAGCTTCTGCAAAATTTTGCCAGTGTTTTACCAAACCATTATCGCTGGCTTTGGCCAATGGTATGGCTACTTTGTTTTTGCTTTGTCGTTCTTCTATAACCTCCCAACCGCCGCGGTTTAAAATTAGTGTGCCGTTATTGCCAATGTATGCAATACCATGATCGCGGTTGTAAGAGCCGTTATCAATACCCATGGCGCTATCCCATACCAGGTTAAAATTATCAAACTCATATAGTGTGGTTAAGGTATCGGGTGTTTCTTCTGCCAACTCGGGGTAAGCAAACTTACCACCCAGGCCACTGATAGTTTTTGGTAAGGGGGCTTTCATACCCAACAGCGCATAATCTAATAAGTGTACACCCCAATCGGTCATCAGGCCACCGGCATAATCCCAAAACCAGCGAAAATGAAAATGAAAGCGGCTGCTGTTAAATGGTTTTATGGGTGCTGGGCCCAGCCACATTTTATAATCAACTCCGGCAGGTGGCGCACTATCGGCCACTACGGGTTGTGGCCGCATCCATCCCTGGTAGCACCAAACTTTTACCGTTCTTATATTGCCCAGTTTTCCGCTGTGTATAAAATCTACAGCATCTTTAAAATGTTGCTGACTGCGTTGCCACTGCCCTGCCTGCACAATTTTATTATAGCGTTGTTGTGCAGCTACCATGGCGCGGCATTCTTCAATAGAATTGCCCACTGGTTTTTCTACATACACATGTTTACCTGCCTGGCAGGCCTCAATCATTTGCAGTGCATGCCAATGATCTGGTGTGCCTATAATTACGGCATCAATATCTTTTTGTTCCAGCAGCTTTCTGTAATCTGTATACACCGCCACTTTTGCTGCATCAATATTTAGTTTGGCAAATTCTTTCTGGCGGTCGGCAATTACATTTTGGTCCACATCGCAAATAGCTACCAGGTTAATGCCCGGTACTTGTAATGCAGCACGGGTGTTAGACCAACCCATGCCTTTAATGCCAATAACACCAATATTTAATTGGTCTGAAGGCGCGTAAGCAAAGAAGATTGCTGCAAAAATTTTCTGCGAGAGTTAGACATACAACAGATTGTAATGGTTAATAAAAGAAACCCCTCTTTTTACGGAGGGGCTTTGTATTAAATCAGTTTGTTTGCTTTCATATAATCGGCACTGGTTTTTATACATTCAAAAACCGGGTGGCGGTAAGC
>REAR01000035.1 GCA_004295245.1 Sphingobacteriales bacterium
AGTTGATTACTATTGAAAGTCATTATAATGCCGACCACAGCTGGTTTTTGGAAAAGCCATGGGCCTTGGAAAAATCATTCAAATGGTTGTATGGTGGTTGAAGTCACCCGGTTGATTTCATACGATATTATTTGCCCAATATTGAAGAAGAAATGGGTTATGGTATGATTAGCAATAACGGAAAAAATGCAGGATTAAAAAATGAAGACACCATGCACTTTATTTTTAAAGCTGCCGATGGAAGAATTGCAAGAGTAAGCGGTACATACACCAGTCCCACACAACCGGTGCAAAGAGACAGCGGCATGACTTGCATATTAAGAGGCACACAAGGTGCATCGCAAGCCGATTATCATGAACTGCGGTATGCTGTTACCACAAAAGATGGCGAAGAAAAAATTATTACCTGGGGAGATAAATATTTAAAACATTATTTCCGGTTTGAAGGACAAAGCCATCATGCTGGCGAATACCAGAATTATCTGGAATATTTTGTTGACAGTATTGAACAGGATTTTACTGCGTATCCTGATATGAAAGAAGGAATTGGAACGGTTGCGTTGCTGCAGGCTATGGATAAAACTTTGCAAACGGGTATGCCGGTGAAGGTGAAAGATATTTTAAGTGAGTATGGTCTGAACGGGGATAAATTGGATTAAACGATTAAAAGGATTTAATCATTAAAATCAGTTTAATCATCCCAAATCCCCGTTCTCGTAATTGCTGAATAAAGAACAAAATGTACAAGAGTGCGACGCAACAATGCCGCCATGAAAAACAAAAGCTGGTAACAAAAAAATCGCAACAAACTAAATGAATAAAATCTACGATAAACTAACGGGCCTCGACTTTGGCATTGTCGCAATATACCTTGTTGCATTATTAATCATTGGTTACATCGCTAGTTTCAGAAACAAAAAGAAAGACGAAACACTATTTCTTGCACAAAATTCATTGAACTGGTACAATATCGGTTTCAACATGTGGGGCACCAATGTCGGGCCTTCATCACTATTAGCATTTGCAAGCATTGGTTACACGGCGGGTATTGTGGGCGGCAATTTTGAGTGGTATGCATTTGTTTTTTTATTGTTGCTGGCAATGGTGTTTGCACCACGATATATTGCAAGCAAGGTGAGCACCATGCCGGAGTTTATGGGCAAACGCTACGGCAAAAGTACACAGGATATTTTAGCAGGTTATGCACTTATTAAAATATTAATCAGCTGGTTGTCGTTGGGTTTATTTAGCGGCGGTATTTTGGTGCGACAAATATTAGGAATACCCATGTGGCAATCAACCATTGTGCTGGTAGCGTTTGCAGGGCTGTTTACTTTTATGGGCGGATTAAAAGCCATTGCAAAAGTGAATGTGTTTCAAATGATATTGTTGATTGTTGTTTCACTTACATTAACTTTTTTAGGATTGAAAGAAATTGGCGGCATCAGTGCATTGATTAGTAAAACGCCTGCCAACTTTTGGAATCTTACCAGACCAACTTCCGACCCAAGTTATCCCTGGCATGCCATTTTGTTGGGCTATCCTGTTTCAGCCGTTGCCTTCTTTTGTACAGACCAAAGTATGGTGCAAAGTGTATTAGGTGCAAAAAATTTAAAGCAAGGTCAGTTGGGAATTAATTTTATTGGCTGGTTGAAAGTACTGGCATTACCCATGTTTATTTTGCCCGGTATTATTTGTTATGTGTTGTATCCAAACATTGGTGATGATAAGTTAGCGTACATGACGATGGTCACCAATTTATTTCCTGCTGGTTTAAATGGGTTAGTTATTTGTGTGTTGATTGCAGTATTGGTTGCCACTATCGGTTCATCGTTAAATGCATTAAGCACCGTTTTCACAAAAGATATTTATATAAACAATATAAATAAAAATGCTACCGTAAAGCAACAGATTAATGTCGGCCGTATTGTCGTAATTATAGGTTGTGTATTAGCTGTACTAATGGCCATTGCATTGGATAATGTAAAAGGAAAAACATTGTTCGACATCTTCCAATCTATACTCGGTTATTTAGCCCCGCCATTGGCCGTTACATTTTTGCTGAGCGTATTTTGGAAAGGCACTACCAAACTGGCAGTGAATTTAATTTTATCCGCAGGCTCGGCAGTAAGTCTCTTTACCGGAATGCTAAACTTATGGATATTACCACCCAATAGCGAAACAGATACCAACATGTGGTGGCCGCATTATTTTTTAGTGTCGTTTTATTTGTTTGCATTTTTATTTGTGTCTGCTATTATTATTTCATTACTCGATAAAAACAAAGTGAAAGCAACTGTAGAGGAAAGCGAACTACCGAAGACAGATAAGCAGGTAAAAATATTATTTGCGTTGCTTGGCTTGGTCATACTATCATTATATCTCATTTTCAATTTACATTAATTATGAACACTTTTTTTTCTTTTGTAGCCAACAGTATTTTTTCATGGCGGCATCGTTGCGTCGCACTCTTGTACAGAAAACCATTATTCAACTTTTTTTTGAGCCATACAACAAATACTAAACATGTAAAATTCAAACTTGTTTTACTTGTATGCCTTGTATGGTTAAATTCCACAGCCCAGCAAGCTACGTGGATATGGTACCCCGGTGATTTTGAAATCAACCTCGCCAACAAAATGCAAAACCGTCGTACGGATCGCAATACTTTCTTTCCACCGTTTTGGAAAATGGATGCTCATTATGTACTGATGGATTTTCATAAAGTCTTTGATTTGAAAGCACCGGAGGAAATCACTGTGTACGCAGAAGGGACATTCAATTTAAAATTAGATGGCAATGCTTTTGAAAGCGGCGTTAATAAAATAACCGTACCCGCAGGTAAGCATAAAATAAACGTCAAAGTTTGGAACGAAGGAAGTGTACCTGCCATCTTTGTACATGGCAAAACAATACTAAGTGATAATACTTGGCTGGTAACTTTTGAAGACAAAGAATGGATTGATGAAAGCGGTAAAACATCCGATATCTCTGCCACTAAATGGCTAAACGCCGGTAGTTGGAATTTTGATTCACCTTCACAACTGCCATCGAAATTTAAATTGCCCACTAAGCCATTACTTGCTGTCAACAAAACGGTCAGTGGCAATATTACTTTGGTTGATTTTGGCAAAGAAACATTTGGTTTTATAAAATTGCACAACCTCAAAGGCAATGGAAAAATTTCTATTTATTATGGTGAAAGCAAGGAAGAAGCATTGGATGCAGCCGAAGCAATGACACTGGACAGGTTGTCTATTAATCAATCAGAGGCAAGAGATTCTGTCATGCCTTTATCCAAGGCATTCCGGTATGTGAATATAATAAAGGAAAGTGGTGATATATCTTTTAATGACGTAAGTATGTTGTACGAGTATGCCGATGTAAAACAAAGAGGAAGCTTTACTTGCAGCGACGATGAGATTAATAAAATTCTTGACGTAGCTAAATACACTTTAGAACTAAACACAAGAGAATTTTTTATTGATGGTATTAAAAGAGATCGCTGGGTATGGAGTGGTGATGCTTTGCAGAGCTACCTGATGAATTATTATTCTTATTTCGACAACCCAACTGTAACAAGAACCATTCAGGCACTCCGTGGTAAAGACCCGGTAACGGCACATATTAATACCATTGTTGATTATACTTTCTACTGGTTCATCAGTGTGTATGATTATTATTTATACACCGGCGATAAAAAATTCATAGAGCAGATTTATCCTAAAATGCAGACCATGATGGATTACTGTTTAAGCCGCCGCAACAAGAACGGATTGATAGAAGGTTTATCCGGCGACTGGACATTTATTGATTGGGCAGCAGGTCTTAGTAAAAAAGGAGAAATAAGTTTTGAGCAACTATTATTTGCCAGAAGTTTAGAATCAATGAGTCTTTGTGCCAATATTCTGAACGATAAAAGTAAAGCAGCCACTTATAAAAAACTGGCTGCTGATTTAAAAGCAAAAGTTTTTTCCATCTACTGGAATAATCAAAAGCAGGCATTGGTACACAGCCGGGTGAGTGGAAAGCAAACTGATAATGTAACACGTTATGCAAATATGTTCGGTATATTCTTTAATTATTTCAACGAAACACAAAGGCAGCAGGTAAAAAAATCGGTGCTCTTAAATGATAATATACAAAAGATTACAACACCTTACATGCGGTTTTACGAACTGGAAGCATTGTGTGCAATGGGTGAGCAGGATTATGTACTCAAGGAAATGAAAGATTACTGGGGCGGCATGCTCAATTTAGGTGCTACCAGCTTTTGGGAAGAATATAATCCTACACAAAGCGGAGCTGCGCATTTGGCGATGTATGGCCGTAAATTTGGAAAGAGTTTATGTCATGCTTGGGGTGCCAGCCCAATTTATTTATTGGGCAAATATTATTTGGGTGTAAAGCCAACATCAGCCGGCTATACAACCTATGTTGCAGAACCAAACCTCGGTGGTTTAGAATGGATGGAAGGAAAAGTGCCTACACCTGATGGAGATATTGAATTGCGGATGAGTGCAACGGAAATAAAAATTTCCGGCACCTGCGGAACTGGAACATTGAAATTTAAAAGTAAAAGTAAGCCGATTACAGCGGTCGGTGATATCACCGACAAAGGAAATGGGAATTACGAATTGGTGATAGAAAAAGGAAAAAGTTATACGGTAACTTACAACTAGTAGTTTAACCGCAAAGAATGCAAAGTATTTCGCAAAGTATGCTAAGGCTTTGTGCACATTGCGTGTTTCTTAGCGTTCTTTGCGGTTGAATTGATCAATAGAATTACCAAATGATGAAGTGAGTGACACAACGATGTTGAACAAAATTACAAAAGCTGGAAAATGAAAAAATATTTAATCATCACCACCATTTTCTTTTCACAACAGGTGATGGCGCAACATGGGTTGGTAAATACACAGGGCAGTCCGCATGCAAAGCTCACTAGTGTGGGCATGAGTGATGTGCAGTGGACAAAAGGTTTTTGGGCCGAACGGTTTGTGGTGTGCCGTGATAATATGGTGCCGCAGCTCTGGAAAATTTACACCAGCGATACGGTTTGTTATTCATTCAAAAATTTTAAAATAGCAGCTGGTATTGATACGGGCCGTTTTCGTGGGCCATCTTTTCATGATGGTGATTTTTACAAAACACTGGAAGCAGTGGCTGCAATGTATGCCAGCACAAAAGATAAAAAAATGGATGCAATGATGGATGAAGCCATTGCAGTGATTGCAAAAGCGCAAAAGGAAGACGGATATATTTACACCAAAAATATTATTGAGCAGCGCAAAAGCGGCAAGGAAAAAATGTTTGATGACCAGTTGAGTTTTGAAGCCTACAACTTTGGTCACCTGATGACAGCCGCTTGTGTGCATCATAGAGCAACAGGAAAAAATAATTTGCTGGAAATTGCAAAAAAGGCTGCAGATTTTTTAATTGGATTTTACAATACAGCTTTGCCAGAACAAGCACGGAATGCCATTTGTCCTTCGCATTATATGGGCTTAACAGAATTGTATAGAACCACCGGTGATAAAAAATATTTAA
>REAR01000084.1 GCA_004295245.1 Sphingobacteriales bacterium
GTGCAGATAGATGGCAACAACCTGTTAGCTGTTTATGACACTATCACAGGCGTGAGAGACTACTGCATTAAAGAACAAAAGCCTTACCTTATTGAGTGCATGACCTTTAGGATGCGTGGACACGAAGAAGCAAGCGGCACTAAATATGTACCTAAAGAATTATTTGAAGAATGGGCAGCAAAAGACCCGGTAAAGAATTTTGAAAATTATTTAATACTACAGGAAGTTCTTACGTATAGTGAAGCAGAAAAAATTAAAGCAAACCTGAAAGAATATATTGAAGCAGCACTTAAAATTGGTTTTGAGGCATCACCTGTAATTGCTAATACAGAAGAAGAACTGGCTGATATATATGCACCCTTACTATTTAAAGCACCCGCATTTACTAATGGCGCTACCAAAGAAATGCGGCTGATTGATGCCATCAGCAACGGGTTACACCAAAGCATGCAGCAACATGCTAACTTAATTTTAATGGGGCAGGATATTGCTGAGTATGGCGGCGCTTTTAAAATAACAGAAGGCTTTGTGGCAGCTTATGGCAAAGAACGGGTACGCAATACACCACTCTGCGAAAGCGCTATTGTAGGTACTGCATTGGGTTTAAGTTTAGAAGGGTATAAGAGTATGATGGAAATGCAGTTTGCTGATTTTGTAACAGTAGGCTTTAATCAAATTGTAAATAATCTTGCTAAAATATATTACCGCTGGGGGCAAAATGCAGATGTGGTAATACGCATGCCAACAGGTGGTGGCGTGGGCGCAGGTCCCTTTCACAGCCAAAGCAACGAGGCATGGTTTACCAAAGTGCCCGGTTTAAAAGTTGTTTATCCATCTACACCGGCCGATGCAAAGGGTTTATTAATTGCCGCCATAAACGACCCCAACCCCGTATTGTTTTTTGAGCACAAAGCCCTGTACCGAAGTGTTAGCGGCCCTGTGCCCGAATCTTATTATGAAATTGAAATTGGCAAAGCAGCTACCGTACAAGTGGGCACGCAAATTTCTATCATTACTTATGGCAGCGGGGTGCATTGGGCATTGGCATATGCAGCAGAACACCCAGCGCTTTCAATAGAAATAATTGACCTGCGCAGTTTGCTGCCCTTAGATTACGATGCCATTTGCAATACCGTTAAAAACACCGGCAAAGTATTATTGCTGCACGAAGACACTTTACTAAGCGGCATTGGCGGAGAAATTGCGGCCTGGATTGCAGAGCATTGTTTTGAATTATTAGATGCACCGGTTATGCGTTGCGCTTCTTTAGATACTCCCGTTCCGTTTAATATTACTTTAGAACAAAACTTTATGGCCAAAAGCCGCTTGCATAGTTACGTGCAAAAATTACTGGCCTATTAGTATTGGTTTACCAGCATTGCTTTTTCATAGCACCACCGTTGCGTCGCACACTTCAGCTGAAGGGTGCGACGCAACGGCCGCCTCATTGAAATACAACTGTTGGCTATACAAAAACAATCAATCTGTATTTACCGCAAATTGAATATTTTGCAGGCACTAAATATGCTTGCAATGCCGATACGTTTTTTTATGGTTGTTACAGCAGTTATTGCTGTATTAACAACTACTGCACAAGATGCCTGGAAGATTACCGCCAACGCTATTAACCCATCCAACTATTATGGTATTACCGTTGCCAATGGTATGATTGGTATTGTAAGTGCCCCCGAACCGTTTAAGGTGAAAGATGTGGTATTGGCCGGCGCTTATGATTTATACGGCCGTGGCCGCGTTAGCAACTTTATACGCAGCTTTAATTTATTAAATATGCGGTTAGATATTGATGGCCGCACCATGAATGCGGCTGCAGCCACCAATCTGGTGCAGCAGCTGGATATGAAACAAGCAGCCTTTACCACCAGCTTTACTTATGCAGATAAAGCCACTGTTTCTTATACCTATTACTCTTTGCGCCAATTACCTTTTACCGTTTTAATGGATGTAACAGTTACTGCAAAAAAAGATATTACCATTGGCGGTGCCAGCGTAATGGAAGCGCCTGATTTATTAAAAGACGTACAGAATTATTATAACGAAATTGACCGGCCGCATGTGGTAATAAGTCTGCTTACATCTGCCGCAAAAAGCCCCACCGGTAAAATGCAGCTCTGTGCATCCAATACCTTTTTGTTTAGTGAAGCACACGGCCATGAGCCCCGCGTTATTCATGAAATGTGGGATAATAATATGCACCTGATGAAATTTAGCAAGCAAATAAAAGCCGGAGAAACCTATCGCTTTTCTGTTGCGGGTTCTTCTATTACTTCTTCTCACCACGATGATCCGCTGAATGAAGCAGAACGCTTAACCATTTATGCAAAGCTGGAAGGCAGAGACCGATTATTGCAATTTCATAAAGCCGCTTGGGAAGATTTATGGAAGAGCGATATACAAATAGAAGGTGATGCACAAGCCCAGCAAGATGTGCATAGCATGCTATATCACTTGTATTCTTTTACCAGAGAAGGCACGGCTTTTTCTCCATCGCCCATGGGTTTAAGTGGCCTTGGTTATAACGGCCATGTGTTTTGGGATACCGAATTATGGATGTATCCGGCTTTACTGGTACTGAAACCTGCATTGGCAAAAAGTATGATGGAATATCGCTTTCAACGTTTAGATGCTGCAAAGCGCAATGCATTTTCAAAAGGGTTTAAAGGAGCTATGTTTCCGTGGGAGAGTGCAGAAACCGGCGTAGAAGAAACACCGGTATGGGCATTAAGTGGCCCGTTTGAACACCATATAACTGCCGACGTGGCTATTGCTGCATGGAACTATTATGCCGTTACACAAGACAAAACATGGCTGCGTGAAAGAGGCTATCCTATATTAAGTGCCACGGCCGATTTTTGGGCCAGTCGTGTAGAAAGAAATGGCCCCGGCAAATATGATATTAAAAACGTGGTGGCAGCCGATGAGTGGGCCGAGAACGTAGATAACAATGCTTTTACCAACGCTGCAGCAAAAGCTAATTTGCAATATGCTACAGAAGCTGCAAAAATTTTAGGCTTGGTGCCCGATGCAGATTGGATGCTGGTAGCCAATAATATTCCTATTCTTAAATTTGCAGATGGAGTTACTAAAGAACATGCCACTTACAACGGAGAAGGTATTAAGCAGGGCGATGTAAACCTGCTGGCCTATCCTTTAAAAGAAATTACAGATGCAGCCACCATACGCAAAGACCTTGCTTATTACGAAACCCGTGTACCCACAGAAGGCACACCGGCTATGACGCAAGCAGTGTTTACTACTTTGTATGCCCGCCTGGGCGATGCAGAAAAAGCCTATTACTGGTTTAAAGATGCTTACCTGCCCAATCTCAATCCGCCATTTAGAGTAATTGCAGAAACCAAGGGCGGCACCAACCCTTATTTTGCCACAGGTGCAGGCGGTATTTTGCAAAGTGTGCTCATGGGTTTTGGCGGGTTAGAAATTACACCCAAGGGTATTACACAAATAAAATCGGTACTGCCCAAACATTGGAAACGCATTACTTTAACAGGTATTGGCCCCGATAAAAAAACCTTTACTGTAAAGAATGAATAATAGTGGATAACCAGCCGTGGTAGTACTATAAGGCAACCGTTGCGTCGCACCCTTCAGCGGCAGTGCTAATGGCAGCAGACAGAAAGATCATTTATAATAAAAAAATTGAAGAGTTGATTATCAATGCCGCAAACCGTTGAAAATGCAGCAAAACCAGTATGGTGGCTGTCTTTGATAACAGGTGTTTATTTGCTATGTACTAAATTTTACTATATTGTGCTTCTTATTAAACTAATTGCTTGAAAAAAATTGTTGCCATATCACTTCTTGCCGTGCTGCTCTTTAACTGGTGCGGCTATCGTTGGGTGGTTAACTACCTGCAACAAAAAGCCGACCAGCACCTGGTGGCGCAATTAGACAATAACAATTATGCTGAACAAGATTTGATAGAATTAAAAGTGCCTTTAGAATTGCCTTACCAAACCGATTGGAAGGAGTTTGAACGGGTGGATGGTGATATTGAAATTGATGGCGTTCACTATAAATATGTAAAACGCAAAGTGCAGGATGGACAGTTGATTCTGAAATGCATTCCCAATACTACCAAACAAGATTTATTATCTGCCAGAGATCAGTTTTTTAAACTGGTAAACGCTTTAGAACAGGATCAACCCGCTTCCAAAGAAAGTTCTAAAAACGCACCGGTGGTAAAAAATAGTTTAAGTGAGTATGAAACTATTCAATCCACTTTTATTGGTGCACCAATTTCGGTTCTTATCAATGTAGATTATAACCTCTTTCAAAACACCCTGCATACCTGCTGGTTGCACCAATCTCCAGAGCAACCTCCGGAAACAATTGCATAATTATCTTGCTATTTATTGTTGTTTCACACAATTGGTATTACACATGTAATGCAATTTTTTTATTTGCTGCATTATGTACTGCCGCTGAAGGGTGCGACGCAATCCCGAAGGTTCGGGACTCCTGCTTTTACCGGGGCTGATTACCCAATTTTTTTTAATATTTTTTACCATGAAATTATTATTTGCAGCTATTGCTTTTGCAATAGTATTTAGTGCCTGCCAAACTAAAGAATACGCATCTTATACCAACAACCCTGTTTTGTATTGTAAAACAGTAAAGAACCTGAACAATGCCGTATTGGGCAATAATTTTCCACCCATGATTGCCAGCCGCATTTATGCCTATGCAACCATTGCAGCGTATGAAGTGGTGGCAGTGGGCGATAACCGTTTTCAATCATTAGCCGGACAGATTAAACATTTGCCTGCATTACAACACGGAGATACTGCCAATGTAAATTTTCAGTTTGCGGCGTTACTGGCATTTTGTAAAGTAGGTGAAGCACTTACTTTTCCGGAAGGCAGCATGACGGATTATGTGGCAAAAATTAATGCAGCGGCTGATAGTGTGGGTATGCCTGGTAAAGTAAGTAATGCTTCAAAACTATTTGCAGATACTATAGCTAACCAAATTTTAGCATGGAGTAAGAAAGATAATTATGCACAAACACGTTCTGCCTCTAAATACACAGTAACACAAGAAGAAAGCCGCTGGGTGCCTACACCGCCCATGTATGCTTCTGGGGTAGAGCCGCATTGGAACGAAATACGCACCATGGTATTAGACAGTGCCAGCGAGTGCATGCCGGTGCGTCCGCCGGTGTATGATGTTAAAAACAAAAACAGTGAGTATTATAAATATTTACTGGAAGTAAAAAATGTAGGCGATAGCTTAACAGAAGAGCAAAAACATATTGCTGATTTTTGGGACGACAATCCGTTTAAATTAAACGTGGTGGGGCATGTAATGTATGCTACTAAAAAATTTTCACCTCCGGGCCATTGGATGAATATAGTAGGTATTGCCGCACAAAAAGCCAATGCAGATTTTAATACAACAGTAGCGGCCTATGCACACACAGCCATTGCTTTGTTTGAAGGCTTTATCAGTTGCTGGGATGAAAAATACCGTAGCAATTATGTGCGGCCCGAAACTGTTATTAGCAAATATTTGTCTCAAAGCTGGCAACCCTATATTCAAACACCACCGTTTCCTTCTTATACCAGTGGGCATGCCACCATTTCTGCAGCCGCTGCAGAAACAATGACCTATTGGTTTGGCGATAAACTACAATTTACAGATACCTCGTTGCTTGAGTTTGGTATTAAAAACCGGGAGGTTACTTCTTTTCGTAATGCAGCGATGGAAGCCGGCATGAGCCGTTTGTATGGCGGCATACATTATAGGTTTGATAACGAAGCCGGCAATACAGCCGGTACCAAAGTGGGTACCTTAATAGTAGACAGATTACATTTTAAAAAATAGCCACGGGCTACAAAATAAACTAACTATGCGATTCATATTTTTATTTATACTAACAATAGCATTTATTGTACAACAAGCCAATGCACAAGGCTGCGTGGCCGTACGTAGTAACGGTGCCGTATGCACCAAACCGGGTATTAACAGCAACAATGGTAAAGGCTGGCAATTAAATACCAGCTATCGTTATTTTCATTCTTATAAACATTTTGTAGGTACGACGGAGCAAAAAGAAAGAGTAGAAAAGAAAACCGATGTACGTAACTGGCAATCGGCTTTTGATATTACTGTGGTGCGGCATTTTAATAATCGTTGGGCATTAAGCGCCAGCCTGCCCATTATTTCCAATGTTCGTTCTTCTATGTATGAACATTATGGTAACAACAGTACTAATTCCAATGCCCGCCAATCTACTTATTCATTTGGGGTTGGAGATATGCGTTTGAATGCCTATTACTGGCTGGTTGATCCTTCTAAAAAATCTAAAGGTAATATACAGGCTGGCCTTGGTATTAAATTACCCACCGGCGATTACCGTGTAAATGATTTCTTTCATAAAAACGATACGACACAGGTATTAGGTCCGGTTGACCAATCCATACAATTAGGAGATGGTGGCACCGGGTTTATTGTTGAATTAAACGGCTACTATAATATCAGCAAAACCATCAGTGTGTATGGTAATATTTTTTATTTGCTAAACCCCAGAGAGCACAACGGTGTTTCCACAGCAAGGGGCGGTACTACCAGTACTACGGCCATTACTTATGGCACTGCTGTTATGAGTGTGCCCGATCAATACATGTTACGCGGTGGTGGCAATTTTAATTTTAAGCAATTAACGCTTAGCGCCGGCATTCGTATGGAGTGCATTCCATCTGAAGATTTAATTGGCGGCAGCAGCGGTTTCAGAAGACCCGGTTATATTATTTCTGCAGAACCCGGCTTGCTATACCAAACTAAAAAAGTAAGCTGGTTTGCTACAGTGCCATTTGCTTTAGAACGCAACCGCACACAAAGTGTGGCCGATAAGTTACGTACAAAAGCCACAGGCGTATTTGCACAAGGAGATGCCGCTTTTGCAGATTACTCCATTAATATTGGTTGCAGCTTTAAATTATAAATGGTATGGGTGATACCAGCAGTATCACCCTTCTCAGCATCGTTGCGTCGCACTCTTCAGCTGAAGAGTGCGACGCAACGATGCCCAATTGAAAAACAACTGCTGACTTAAAAAAAATAAAAATGAAAAGAAATAAATTTTTAGCGTGTTTACTGATGGGTATTTTCTTTTTAAAACAGGTAGCTGCGCAAACCGAGGTGGATGCTATAATGATGAACAAAAACCAGTTTTGCAGCGGGTTCATGTACAATCATTCTTCGTGGAAAGATTATTGGGAAGGAACTTTAAAAAGAAACAACCTGAATATAGGCACTGTTTCAACACAGTCTGTAATGGCGATGGCTAACTATGGCATTACCAATAACCTGAATGTAATGATTGGTGCCCCATACATCTGGACCAAAGCCAGCGCCGGTACCTTAACTGGTGTAAGCGGCGTGCAGGATGCAGCTGCATTTATAAAATGGAGGGCAATAAATAAAAGTTTTGGGAAGCATAAATTGGCTTTATACGCTGTAGGTGGTGTATCAACTCCGTTGGCTGATTATGTAAAAGACTTTTTACCACTCTCTATCGGTCTGGGCGCTTCTACGGCCAGTGCAAGAGTAATTGCAGATTATAAGTATAATAATTTTGTGGTTACCGGTTCTGCTGCTTTTGTACGCCGCAGTAATATTACACTGGATAGAAATTCTTATTATGATACCCAGCTGCGTTTAACGGATGAAGTAAATATGCCCGATGCCGCTAATTTTCAGTTGCGCACCGGCTACCGGGGTAAATATTTAATTGCAGAAGCATTACTTACCAATTTTACCACACTGGGCGGGTTTGATATAACGCGTAACAACATGCCTTTTCCCAGTAACCGGATGAATGCAACCATGGTGGGAGCTAATATTAAATATACGCTACCTAAAATGACCAACCTTTCTTTATTAGGAGGCTTTAATTATACACTTGCCGGAAGAAATGTTGGGCAAACCACCAGCATTAATATTGGTGCGTTCTATGCGTTTTATTTTGGTAAAAAAGGAAAAAAATAAGTACTCAAAAAATCACAACAATGAAAAAATTAGTTTTATATAGTTGCCTGTTTATTTCTACTGCTTTTGTAAACAGCTGTTCTAAAAAAATAGAGAGCAGAACCGATGAGATAGCAGCATTGAAACCTGCTAAAACAGATATAGACGCCGGCACCTGGAAAACCATTTTGTTAACCAGCGCTACTGAGTTTGCAGTAGCGGCGCCCGCAGCCACCACCACCCCAGATTATATTGCACAGGTAAACGAAGTAAAAACCTGGCAGCAAAACATTTCATGGCAAGATAAAAAGCTAGTTAAATACTGGGCAGCAGGTGGTGTATTGCGCTGGAATGAAATTATGCGGGAGCTGGTGGCCAAACATAATTTACCCCCGTATCAAAATGCAGATGGCACTTACCCCTTCCCCAGTGCCAACAATCCATTGGCGTACCCGCAGTTTCCTTTTGCTAACCCACCTTATGCTGCAAGAGCCTATGCGTATGTGGCCGCTGCACAATACGATGCATTGGTAGCTGCACATTATTATAAAAAACTGTACAACAGGGCAGCACCTTATACAGTAGATGCTACAGTAAACGCTTTAATACCTAAATCAGACTTACCTTCCTACCCTTCAGAAGATGCGGTAGTAATTGGCGTTTGTACAGAGTTATTAAAATTATTATTTCCCGGCGATCAGGATTTTATTCAGCAAAAAGCAGAAGCGCATAAAAGAGCCCGTTTAATAGCCGGCGCCAATGTAAGAAGCGATTTGGAAGCAGGTGAAGCATTGGGTAAAGCAGTAGCACAAAAATTTGTTACCCGTGCCCGTGGAGACAGGGCAGGAGCTGCTGCTGGAAACAGCACCGTGTGGGCACAGTTAGAAACGAATACTATTGCCCGTGGAGAAACACCCTGGATTAGTTTAGAAACTCCTAAGCGTCCGCCCATGTTGCCGGCATTTGGAAAAGTAAGAACCTTTTTGTTTGATTCATTAACTGCCGTTTCATTAAGACCCGCAGCACCACCCTCTACAAAAAGTGATGCATTTAAAAAAGAAGCAGAAGAAATATACCAGATTACGCAAAATTTAACAAGAGACCAGATTGCTATTGTACATTTTTGGGCAGACGGGGTAGCTACTTACACACCACCCGGCCATTGGAACGCCATTGCTGCTGACGATTTTATTACAAAAAATTTTAGTGAGGTACGATGGGCCCGCAATATGGCCTTATTAAATATGGCCATGATGGATGCTGCTATTGTTTGCTGGGATACAAAGTATACGTACTTCAACCCACGCCCATCACAAGTAGATCCTCGAATAAAAACAATCACTGGGGTGCCCAATTTTCCGGCATATATATCTGGCCACTCTACGTTTAGTGCAGCAGCAGCTACCACACTAAGTTATATAGTGCCAGAAAAGGCAGCCAGTTATGATGCTATGGCAAAAGAAGCTTCTATCTCTCGTATGTATGGTGGCATACATTACCGTGCCGATTGTGAAGTGGGTTTAGTGGTAGGTAAAAATATTGGCAACTTTGCGGTTACTAAAGGCCAGGCAGATGGTGCCGGCAACTAACACAAACACTTGGGATTTACCTTTTCAGTATGGGTAAATCCTTCAAAATAGTTTAAGGTGAATAATCAATATAGTTCGTACACCCAGGTCCTGCTGCTCTCAGCAGGACGGGTTTCACGAACAAAATTTAAAACCAGCTTTTTAAAACTATCTCAATGAAAAAATTATTCTGGATAGGTTGTATCGGGCTTTTGTTATTTGAGGTGGCAAATGTGTATTTTATAATGCCTATGCCCGGTAGCCAGCAAACTAATACCATTGAGCTTGCTTACTTTTTGTATAGCTGGCGCTGGTATTTCAGAATATTTTTTACAGTATTACTGATAGCAGGTTTTCTCAGGTCTTCTTTTAAAAGAAAATGGGTGCCATTTATGTCGGTTGTAATAGCAGGCATCGTTATTTACTTTACTAATTTTTTTATGGCAGCAGATGCCATGTTTAAACAACCCCAAAAAATAGTATTGGCAAAAGTGGCAGATAATAAAGTAGACAGTAACCGGCTGGTAATTGGTGTAATGCTAAAAGGAGAAGCCAAAGCATATCCTATCCGCTTTTTAGGGTATCATCATTTTGTAAACGATGTGGTGGGAGGTAAAAATATTTTAGTTACCTATTGCACAGTGTGCCGCACCGGCAGAATATTTGAGCCCATTGTAAATGGTAAAAAAGAAAATTTCAGGCTGGTGGGTATGGATCATTTTAATGCCATGCTGGAAGATGTAAATACTAAAAGCTGGTGGCAGCAAGCTACTGGTATGGCCATTGCTGGCTCTTTAAAAGGCCAGCGCCTGCCAGAAGTATTAAGTACACAAACCACATTGGCGCAATGGCTGCAATTATACCCGCAGTCTCTAATTATGCAGGCCGATAGTAATTATATGACCAGCTATGATACTACAATGAAATATGAAAGCGGTAAAAGTAAAACTAAGCTTACGGGTACAGACAGTTTGTCCTGGCAAAATAAATCGTGGGTGGTGGGTATTAAAACATCCGACGGTGTAAAAGCCTATGATTGGAATGAGCTAAAGGAAAAAAAAATTATAACTGATTTTATTAATACTAAAGCGATAATACTAGTGCTTGCTAAAGATAGCAGCAGTTTTTTTGCTTTTGAACGCCCTGCAAATACAAACCACCTTTCTTTTTATAACGACACTATTTATATCAACCACCATAAATTTCTATTAAATGGAAAAGGTATTGATACTGCATTTTCTTTAAAACAATTGCCTGCCTATCAGGAGTTTTGGCATAGCTGGAAACAATTTCAACCCAAAACTGAAAGATAAATTATGTAACCAGCAACAACACTTTACTCAGCATCGTTGCGTCGCACCCTTCAGCTGAAGGGTGCGACGCAACGATGTTTAATAGCAATACTACTGCTGGCCTTATAAATTCTCTCCTATATTTCTGCCACAGGTTGTAACTTGCCCATCCAATTTTTAAAGAATGATTCAATACGAGCGGTTTGTTTTAACCAATGGGTTGCGGGTGCTGGTGCACGAAGATACGGCCACGCCCATGGCCGTGGTAAATGTAATGTATGATGTGGGTGCCAGAGATGAAAGCCCCGATAAAACAGGCTTTGCCCATTTGTTTGAACATTTAATGTTTGGTGGCAGTATTAATATAGAAAGCTATGATGACCCCTTACAATTAGCAGGCGGAGAGAATAATGCGTACACCACCAATGATTTGACCAACTATTATTGCCAGTTGCCGGCAGAAAATTTAGAAACGGCTTTTTGGCTGGAAAGCGATAGAATGCTAAGCCTTGCATTTAATGAAAAGAGTTTAGAAGTACAGCGTAAAGTGGTATGCGAAGAATTTAAAGAACATTATATAAATAAACCCTACGGTGATGTATGGTTTAAAATGCGGGAGATGGCCTACACACAACACCCGTATAGATGGTTAACCATTGGTAAAGAATTAAGCCATATAGAAAACGCTACATTAAAAGATGTAAAAGATTTTTTCTTTAAACACTACCGCCCGGTGAATGCCATTTTAGTAGTGGCGGGTAATGTAAAAACGGAACAGGTAAGAAAGCTGGCAGAAAAATGGTTTGGCGATATACCGATGGGTGAAAAATACAATAGAAATATAGTAGCAGAGCCTGTGCAAACAATTGCCCGCGTGCAAGAGGTGAAAGCAAAAGTGCCATTGGATGCTATATACAAATGTTGGCATATGGATGACCGCCTGAGCGAAGGTTATTATGCGGCTGAATTGATTACTGAAGTGTTAAGTGGCGGTGGATCTTCCCGCCTGTTTCAGGCATTGGTAAAAGAACAAAAATTATTTAGCAGTATAGATTGCTACCATTTTGGCACCACCGATAATGGTTTAATGACTATTGAAGGAAAGCTGGTAAAAGGTGTAAGCATGCAAGCTGCGAACGATGCTATTGAACAGGAGCTGGATAAACTAAAACAGCATTTAATAACAGAAAAAGAATTACAAAAAATAATTAATAAAACAGAAGTGGCGCTGGCTTTTGAAGATATTAGTGTAATGAACAGGGCTAATAGTCTGGCTTTTTATGAGCTGCTGGGTAATGCTAATTTAATGAATGAGGAGTTTGAAAAATACCAGGTATTGACAAAAGAAAAAATTCAGCAGTATGCCAGCCAGATATTTACTGCAGAAAACAGCAACACCCTTTTTTATTTAAGCGAGAATTGAGTATATGATAAACAGAGCAGAACAACCTCTTATAAAAGATGCCGTAGATTTTGAATACCACCTGAAGCCGTATGAAAAATTTATATTGGATAATGGGGTGACGGTATATGCCATTAATGCCGGCGCTGAAGAAGTGTTGCAGGTAGAATGGTTGTTTTTTGCTGGCAATAGCCAGGAAGAACAAAACCTTGTGGCAGCTACCGCCAATCATTTATTAAAAAACGGCACCCGCCAAAAAACAGCGTTTGAACTAAATGAGTGTTTTGAGTTTTACGGCGCCTCATTAAGCCGGCATTGCTATAACGAAACAGCTAATATTGTTTTGCATTGTTTAAACAAACATTTACCACATTTATTACCTGTGGTGCAGGAGCTGGTAACGGAAGCTACTTTTCCGGAAGAAGAATTGAATTTATATAAACAAAATAATAAACAGCGGTTAGAAGTAAGTTTAAAAAAGCCCGATTTTGTTGCCGGCCGCTTAATTGATGAATATGTGTATGGCATTGACCACCCCTACGGAAAATACAGCAGCTTTGAAACGTATGATGCACTGCAACAAAAGCAACTACAAGATTTTTACCAACAGTATTACGTAAATGGGAAGTGCATTGTTTTTATTGCAGGTAAAATACCACCCACTGCCATTGGCTTATTAAACCAGTATTTTGGCCATTTGCCATTTGCAAATAACACCCTTGTTAAAACACATATGGCTACACCTGCTGTTGAAAAGAAATACCGGATTATTAATGACACTGAAGGAGTACAGGGTTCTATAAGAATGGCCCGCCCTTTTCCTAACCGGCACCACCCCGATTTTATTAAGTGTATGGTGCTGAATAATGTGTTTGGTGGCTTTTTTGGTAGCCGCTTAATGAGTAATATTCGTGAAGACAAAGGATATACCTATGGCATACACAGTTACCTGCAAAACCATTTACAGCAATCTGCCTGGATGGTAAGTACCGAAGCGGGTAAAGAGGTTTGTGAGGCTACTATTACAGAAGTGTATAAAGAAATGGAAGATCTGCGGCAAGAACTGGTAGATGAAGAAGAATTACTGCTGGTTAAAAATTATATGCTGGGCACTATATTGGGAGATTTGGATGGCCCTTTTCATATAATTGGCCGCTGGAAAAATGTGGTGTTAAACAACTTGCCCGAAGATTATTTTTATACTACCATTGCTACCATCAAACATATTACTGCAGAAGAATTACAGGTGCTTGCAAAGCAATACCTGCAACCCGCTGATTTTTATGAACTGGTAGTGGTTTAAGGTTAGTTTATTTAAAAAATACCCCAAAAAGGGTATAGCTGGGCGGTAGTGGTTTTGTATTTTTGCACCGCAACCTTAAACTTTTCTAATGAAATATTCACGTTTGCTACTCATGCTAGCAAGCTTTATTGTAATACCATTGTTTTCTTATCTGTATTTATCGGCCACTGGTTTTTATGAAAACAGACCCACCGTTAGCAAACATAAAAGCAAAACAATAGCGCCTGCAGGCAAAGTGCCGGGTAATAAAGCGGTGCACCACCGTCAAGATTCTGCCAGAGACAGTTTACAACAAACAAAATACTGATACTACTTTACAGTTTTTGCAGATAGGCAATTTGGCCGGCATGGTAAATATTATGCTGTGCCAGCCCGTTTAAAAGAAAGCGAAAATTATATTTTCTAAAATCTACTGTCTCATCTAAAAAGTTATCGTCTTTGGTTGTAAGCAGTGCTATTAAATCTTGCTGCACTTTTTCCAATGCATTAATAGCTTGCTGCCAGTTATGGGTGCTTGGGTTTACTGCCGGCCAATTTTCTGCTTCAGTTGTTATTAATCCTTTATTAATATCTTTTGCCACACGGTGCAAGCAAAAGCTGGCCCATGCATGCAGGTGATATACTAATTCTATTGCTGAATAAGCAGCGTTACTGGGTTTATTAAAAGCAATACTTTCTGGTGTGCTGTTTAATAGTTCTTTTACCGGTTTACCAAACCAGGGGCTACCGTTCCATACATTTTGCAGGTTGTGAATGATAGCGAGTACTTCTTTATTGTTTTGCATACAATAGGGTTTAAATAACAAGAGCCAAAGTTAATTACTTTGGCTCTTGCATTATTTTGAACAGTGTTTATGCAGCTGAAGAGTGCGACGCAACGGCTGCTTAATAGCAGTACCACTGCTGGCTAACTACACTTTATCTTTATCATCTGCGCCGGCTACTTTCTCGGGCCGCATCTGCGGAAATAGTAACACATCTTGTATAGAAGGCTGGTTAAGCATAAGCATACACAAGCGATCTATGCCAATGCCTATGCCCGATGTGGGGGGCATGCCATACTCCAGTGCACGTAAAAAATCATAATCAATAAACATGGCTTCATCATCGCCGCGTTGCATCAGGCGCAGTTGTTCTTCAAAACGTTCCCGCTGGTCAATAGGGTCGTTCAACTCGCTGTATGCATTGGCCAGTTCTTTACCATTAATCATTAACTCAAAACGCTCTACCAGGCCGGGCTTACTACGGTGCTTTTTGGTAAGCGGACTCATTTCTACCGGGTAATCTATAATAAACGTAGGCTGTATATAAGTACCCTCGCTGGTGGCGCCAAAAATTTCGTCAATCAGTTTGCCCTTGCCCATGCTGGCTTCTGTATGAATATTTAATTGCTTGCAGGTGGCACGCAATTGTGCTTCATCCATTTCACTAATATCAATGCCGGTGTTTTCTTTTACCGATTCAAAAATTGAAATGCGTTTGAAGGGGGCTTTAAACGATAAGGTTTTATCGCCCACTTTTACATCAGTAGTGCCGTGTAATGCCAGCGCAATTTTTTCAAACAGCTGCTCGGTTATTTCCATCATCCAGAAATAATCTTTGTATGCAGTGTACCACTCCAGCACGGTAAATTCTGGGTTATGGGTGCGGTCCATGCCCTCGTTTCTAAAGTTGCGGCTAAACTCATACACCCAATCAAAACCGCCTACAATTAAACGTTTTAAATAAAGTTCATTAGCTATGCGCAGGTAAAACGGCACATCCAATGCATTGTGGTGGGTAATAAAGGGGCGTGCCGCAGCACCGCCGGGTATAGCCTGCAATACGGGGGTATCTACTTCTAATGCACCCCGCTCGTTTAAAAACTGGCGAATGGTGTTCATTAAAATAGTACGCTTGGTAAACGTTTCTCTAACGCTGGGGTTTACTACCAGGTCAGCATAGCGTTGGCGATATTTAAATTCGGGGTCCGTTACTTCATCAAACACATTTCCTTCCTCATCTCTTTTAACCACGGGCAATGGCTTTAAAGCTTTTGCCAGCAGGGTAAAGCTGTTGGCATGCACACTGGTTTCGCCGGTTTTAGTAATAAATACATAACCGGTAACGCCAATAAAATCGCCCAGGTCGGTTAAGTGTTTAACTACTTTATCAAAAAGTGTTTTGTCTTCGCCGGGGCAAATTTCATCTCGTTTTACATATAACTGCAAAATGCCTTTTGCATCCTGTATCTTAATAAAAAACACTTTTCCTTTATCGTTCAGGCTCATTACTCGGCCGGCCACAGTAACCGTAGCAAACTGTTCTTTGGTAGCCTCGGTAAACTGCTCTTTAATATCGGTTGAGTAATGGCTAACAGGGTAGAGAGCCGCAGGGTAGGCATCAATGCCCAAGGCATTCAGCTCTTGCAATTTCTGACGGCGGATGATTTCTTGTTCAGATAAATGTTGATCACTCATAACGGTAACAGCAAAAATTTAAAGAGGGCAAAAATACAGTAAACCCGCGGCTTTCTGTGACAGCAGGGTGTAAAAAATAGCGAGTATAGATGGGTGGCCGGCAGGGGTAATGCTATTGGGCAGCCGTTGCGTCGCACACTTCGGCGGTAGTGCTGGGGGCGCCGGGATGGTTTAAATACTTCATCTTTATAAACACCGGGGTTTAATGGTAGCGGGTGCCTTTGGGTATGTATTTATCAGGAATATAAATGGTTATTCTATATTCTTTTGTTATAGAGCCATCAGCGGCGGGCCCCCGTTCTGCAATGGATAAATTAATTTGATAGTCTTTTATAAACCAATCTACACTGTCTCCAAATACGTTGCCATCGGGTAACAAAATAGTCCAACCACTTTTTTTGGGTACCCCTAACTCATTGCAAAAAAAATCAAATATGTCTTCTTCAATTTTAAGTTTTAAAACGGCCCAATATATTTTTCCATCAGGGGTTGTTTTAAAATCAATTGATTTTAAGGGATAGCCATAGAGGTAATTGGTTTTATTTTTTTGATATGAGTAGATTTTGTCAAACTCATCTTTCCAATAAGGGCCTTTTGTTTCCAATACCAAATCGGTTGTTTCCTTAGTAATCATAAAGCCCTTAAAAATGGGGTCTAATTGGGTTAAAAGAGAATCGATATTTTGTGGCATGGCTTTACCATATTGAAAAAATAAAAATAATATAATTATACAACGCTTCATAACCATTCTATATTCAGTAAATATACTTTCAATGAAGATAAAAGAAGTTCAAAGTTTATTTGATTTAATTCTTTTTAGACCAATATTCTTCAGGAACGATGCTTACGATGAATTTAAAATTATTTGTTGGCTCCGCTGTGGAAGTTAGATTATAGATGATTAGTAAAACAGGGTAAGATTTGTATTTCCATTTGAATGAACGACCATTTCCTGTTTGATTAGTGTTGTAAAAACTCCAGCCTTCTTTTTCGGGTTCACCTAAATCTGTTTCTAATTTTTTAAGAAAACTTTGATCGGCAATAATTTCTATGTCTGCCGTATTTATAAAATCGCTTTTGCTTACCCAAAACTCTATGGAACTAACTGGATAAGAATACAGCATAAAAGGGATAGTATCACATAAAGCATATACTTTATCTATCCCTTCGGCCTGGTATCCCTTATGCTTTAATTTTAACTGGGTTGTTTCTTCTTTTATGGTTACCTGTTTAAATATGGGCTCTAATAGTTTAATTATATCGTCTAAAGATTGTGCGTTCACTTCAATGCGTTTTTATTACGTTAAACAGTTGCCCGTATCTGTCCGCTATTAAAATATACCTTCCAACTCTTTTAAAGAAGTTACCATGAAAGTGGGTTGTTGCAGCGGTGCTTTGTTTACATGGTTAATATACACCTGGTCCATACCAAAATTTTTGGCGCCCAGTATGTCCACTTCAAAATCATCGCCCAGCATAATGCTTTCTTCAAGGCTTGCATTGGCGGCTTTTAATGCATATTCAAAAATAGCGGCATGGGGTTTTAAACTGTTGCTGCCTTCTGAGGTAATAATTTCTTTAAAAAAAGGTTGCAGGCCGCTGTTTAGCAATTTGCTTTGCTGTGTTTTTTCAAAGCCATTGGTTATTAAATGCAGCTGGTAATTTTTTGCCTGCAGGTATTGCAATATTTCAATGGCATACGGAAACAGTAGTTTACGGGTAGGTAAAGAATCTAAAAACAAAACCCCCATTTGGTGGGCCAATGCTTCATCGCCAATTTTAAAGTCTAATAAAGTCAGGTGCATGCGTTTCCAGCGCAGCTCATCTACTTTTATAATGCCTTTGCGGTATTTGTCCCAAAGGCGGTCGTTGTGTTGCAGGTAGTTTTTATGAAACAGGTCAAAATTGTTTATGCCTCTTTGCTCCAGTTGCAGGTTGGTATAAAGTTCTTGCAGTGTTTGGCGGCTGTTGGCTTCAAAATCCCAGAGGGTATGGTCTAAATCAAAGAAAAGATGGCGGTATTTTTTCATGCGCTAAGATAAATAAGAATGGTTATTTTTTAGAAACCCCTGTTTGCATTTTAGTTTTTAATTTTAGCGTGTAAAGCCATTAAATAATTTGTATGAATATAGTAATAACCGGTGCCTCAAAAGGATTAGGCAGAGCGATGGCCGAAAAATTTGCGGCGCAGGGCCACCATTTATTTTTGTGCAGCCGTAACGAAGTGGATTTGTATAAAACGATGGAGGAATTGCTGACTTGCTACCCTACAGTAAAAATAAAAGCCAAGGCCCGCGATTTAAGCAAGAAAGAAGAAGCACAGGAATTTGCAGCATGGGTGTTTAATAACGGGTATGTTATAGATGTGCTGATAAACAATGCCGGAAGTTTTATACCGGGCAGTATTTATAATGAACCGGAAGGTAGTTTAGAACAAATGCTGGCGGTAAATTTATACAGTGCTTATCATGTAACACGTATGTTATTGCCGCAAATGATGGAGCGCAAGGCCGGGCATATTTTTAATATCTGTTCTATTGCTTCTTTACAAGCTTATGACAATGGCGGCGCTTACAGTGTAAGTAAGTTTGCCTTATTAGGGTTTTCTAAAAATTTGCGGCAAGAAATGAAACCGTACCATATTAAAGTAACCAGTGTATTGCCTGGTGCTGTATACACAAATTCCTGGAGCGGCAGCGAGATAGACCCTAAACGAATTATGGAAGCTACTGATATTGCTGAAATGGTGTATGCTGCCACGCAACTATCGGCACAGGCATGTGTGGAAGAAATAGTGTTACGTCCGCAATTGGGAGATTTATAATAATAGCATTGTTGCTATGAAAAACTACTGTTGAAAGGATTGCGACGCAACGATGTTGCCCTGTGTTGAAATGCTGGTATAAACTAAATACCCGGTTCTGCAAGAGTGTAGTAGTTATACTACATTATTAGAAATAAAACTTGTACGGTATTAATTTTTCGTAACTTCAATTAAAACCTATAGGTAATGATTAAAGCACTCTCCGGCGAGGTATGGAAACAACTCCTGTTTCCCGGATGGAAGCACTTGAGGAACAAGTATGGTCTCTCTTCTCATGGACGAATAGCGAGCTATAGAGAAAATGTGCTTCAGGATGGAAAACTGTTAGAGGGTTCTATGACCACAGGCTACAAAACGCTTAACCTGCACCGCCCAGGTAATAATGGTACTTTGTACATTCATCGAGAATTGGCAAAGCTGTTTCTTAAAAAACCACCCAGTAAAAACAAGTATGTAATTCATCTGAATCATAACAAAACGGATAACCATTCTAAAAATTTAAAATGGGCTACTTTAGATGAAATGATTTCGCACCAGCAATACAGCCCGGCAAAGTTGGCATATAAAAAAGTGCAGGCCAACCGAACGGAAGGATTGAAATTGAATGCATCTCAGGTTAAGGCTATTAAAAAAGTGCTGAATAACCCCAACAGAAAAATTACCATAAAAAAGCTTGCTGAAAAATATGAGGTAAGCGAAATGACCATGTACCGTATTAAAAGCGGAGAAAATTGGGGAAGGGTAAAACAATAATTCTAACTATTGGTTAATATTGTATAAGGATAACAGTTTTGTTATCCTTTTTTTATTATAACAGATTAACGATACAATATGGTACAGGCAAATACACTTCAGTTTTTAAAAAACCTGCAAAAGAATAATAATAAGCCTTGGTTTGATGCTAACCGTGCTTTGTATGAAGCGGCTAAGAAAGATGTGGAAGCATTGATGAATGAAGTGATTGCTAAATTTGCAAAGGCAGATGCTACTATTGGGCACCTAAAGGCTAAGGAATGTATGTTTCGTATTAATAGAGACGTGCGGTTTAGTAAAAACAAAGAGCCATATAAAAATAATTTTGGAGCGTTTATTAATAAAGGCGGCAAAAAATCAATGCTGGCAGGCTATTACCTGCATATAGAACCGGGCCAGGCTTTTGTGGGTGGCGGTTTATATATGCCAGAAGCGGAGGTGCTAAAAAAAGTGCGGCAGGAAATTGATTATAATTTTGCGGGGTTTAAAAAAATTATAAATGCTGCAGGTTTTAAAAAAACATATGGTACTCTTTCTGCCGACAAAGAGTTTACGCTGGTAAGACCGCCCAAAGGATATGAAGATACCAACCCGGCTATTGAATTTATTAAACTAAAAAGCTGGGTAGCCACACAACGCCTTTCTGATAAAGAGATTACTTCAAAAGAATTTGTAAGTAGTGTGGTGGCAGCTTTTAAAAATCTGCAACCACTCATTCAATTTTTAAATACTGCAGCAGAAGGAGAATAAACCATTATGCCTTTTAAACTACATGCACCTTATCAACCAGCCGGCGATCAGCCGGAAGCCATTAACCAATTAACGGAAGGCATATTGAATGGCGAGCAATACCAAACCTTATTAGGTGTTACTGGTAGTGGTAAAACATTTACCATTGCCAATGTTATACAAAATGTACAACGCCCCACGCTGGTACTTACGCATAATAAAACACTGGTGGCACAATTATATGGTGAGTTTAAACAGTTTTTTCCGGATAATGCGGTAGGGTATTTTGTTAGCTATTACGATTACTACCAACCCGAAGCATACTTACCGGTAAGCGATACCTATATTGAAAAAGATCTTTCTATTAATGAAGAATTAGATAAACTGCGCCTGCAGGCCACCACGCAATTATTAAGTGGCCGCAGAGATATTATTGTGGTGGCCAGTGTGAGTTGTATTTATGGTATGGGCAACCCCACCGATTATGAAAATGGTATTATAAGAATTGATAAAGGACAAACCGTTTCCCGTCAGGGCTTTTTGCATGCACTAGTTAACTCTTTATACAGCCGTAGTCAGGGAGAGTTTGGCCGAGGTACTTTTAGAGTAAAAGGAGACACAGTAGATATTAATTTGCCCTATGTAGATTTTGGCTACCGTATTACTTTTTTTGGAGACGATATTGAAGAAATAGAAAGCTTTGAAATTGCCAGTGGCAAGCGCATTGGTAAAATGGATAATGCTGCCATCTTTCCGGCTAATTTGTATTTAGCACCTAAAGACATGCTGCAGCAGGTTATTTATGAAATACAAGATGAAACCAATGCGCAGGTAGAATATTATAAATCGGTTGGTAAATATATAGAGGCCCAGCGGCTGGGTGAGCGGGTAAATTTTGATTTAGAAATGATACGAGAGTTGGGCTATTGCAATGGCATAGAAAACTATTCACGTTTTTTTGATCGGCGCCACCCCGGTACCCGGCCTTTCTGTTTGTTAGATTATTTTCCAAAAGATTTTATAACCATTATAGATGAAAGCCACCAAACCATACCACAGGTAAGTGGTATGTATGGCGGAGACAGAAGCCGTAAATTAATTTTAGTTGATTTTGGTTTTCGCCTGCCGTCTGCTTTAGACAATCGCCCCTTAAATTTTCATGAGTTTGAAAGTTTAACCGGCCAAACCATTTATGTTTCTGCCACACCAGACCATTATGAATTGGAAAAAAGTGACGGTATTGTGGTAGAGCAGGTGGTGCGGCCCACGGGTTTGTTAGACCCACCTATTGAAATACGCCCCAGTGTTAACCAGATAGATGATTTGCTGGATGAAATTGATAAACGTGTAAAAGATGGCGACCGTGTATTGGTTACCACACTTACCAAACGCATGGCAGAAGAAATGGATAAATACCTGCATCGCATTAATATTAAAAGCAAATACATTCATAGCGAAGTGCATACATTGGATAGGGTAGAAATTTTAAGAGACCTGCGCCTGGGAGTAATTGATGTGCTGGTAGGTGTAAACCTGCTGCGTGAAGGATTGGATTTGCCCGAAGTTTCTTTGGTAGCCATTTTAGATGCCGATAAAGAAGGCTTTCTGCGTAATGAAAAATCGTTAACACAAACTGCAGGCCGTGCTGCCCGTAATGTAAAAGGCAAGGTTATTTTTTATGCCGATACCATGACACAAAGCATGCAAAAAACTATTGACGAAACCCTCCGCCGCCGCGAGAAACAGATAGCTTATAATATTGAACATAAAATAACACCCACCACAGTTATAAAAAGTAAAGAGCAGGTTTTTGCACAAACCTCAGTATTAGATATTAAAGGCTACGACGCCAACAACCCTTATGCTTTGGCCGGAGATGAAACAATGACCGCTGCTGCCGAAGAGCAGGAAGTGTACAGCACCATTCCGCAAATGGAAAAAGCGGTGGCAAAAATTAAAAAAGAAATGGAGCGGGCCGCTAAAGATTTAGATTTTATGCAGGCTGCTAAATTAAGAGATGAAATGTTTGCCCTGCAAAAAAAGCTGGAAACGCTGAAGTAGTGGTTTGGGTAGCCGGCATCTGTTTTTCATAGCAGCATTCTTGCGTCGCACACTGGTACTGTAGTGCAAGCAGCAGCTAAACCTGCTTCACTTTATAGAGGTTTGAATGATATAGAACCCCTGGTTCCTACAACATTGTAAAATCTTATATTAATATGCTTGGAAAAACTTTGCCGATGAAGGGTGCGACGCAACCACTGCTGCCCTATATTCTGCAGCCGGGTTCATAAAAAAATAAGTACTTTGCCAAACAACCAACTGCTACATGGAACCCAAAAAATTATTTTTATTAGATGCGCTGGCGCTGGTGTTTAGAGCCTATTATGCACTCATCAGAAATCCACGTATTACCAGCACCGGTAAAAACACCAATGCGCAATTTGGTTTTACCAATACGCTGGTAGAGTTAATCAACAATCAAAAACCATCGCATATGGCCGTGTGTTTTGATACGGCCGCACCTACAGAACGGCATACAGACTTTGCCGATTATAAAGCCAACCGGCAAGAAGCACCCGAAGATTTAATACTGGCATTACCCGATATAAAAAAAATTATCAGTGGGTTTAATATTCCAGTAGTGGAGCTGGATGGCTTTGAAGCTGATGATGTAATTGGCACCTTAAGCAAACAAGCTGCTGCCGCCGGTTATGAAGTGTATATGGTTACACCCGATAAAGATTATGGTCAGCTGGTAAGTGAGAAAGTAAAAATTTATAAGCCCGGCTATCAGGGTGGAGATGTGGAAATTATGGGGCCTGAAGAAGTATGTGCCAAATGGAATATTAAAGAGGTAAGTCAGGTAATTGATGTGCTGGGCTTAATGGGCGATGCGGTAGATAATATACCCGGCATACCCGGTGTGGGCGAAAAAACAGCTGCCAAATTATTGGCAGAATATGAAACATTAGAAAACGTAATAGCCAATGCAGATAAAATAAAAGGAGCATTGGGTGAAAAGGTGCGCAATGGTAAAGACCTTGCTATAATGAGTAAAAAACTGGCTACTATTATTACTGATGTACCGGTTAGTTTTCATGAAGAAGATTTTAAATTAAAAGAGTGGAATAAAGAAGGACTCACAGAAATTTTTGGAGCACTTGAATTTAAAACATTAGGTAAGCGTTTATTGGGCGATGATTTTAATGCAGGCCCTGCCACCGCACCTACCGGCGTGCAAACAGATTTGTTTGGCAATGCCGTTGACACACCTAAAACGGTTAAGCTGGATAAGAAAAAAGATACACCAGCTATTGAGGAAGAAATTGCTGAGCCTACAGTTAACACTGCTGCAAAAAATATTACCAATACACCACACACATACACGGCAGTTACTACTCAAGCCGCTATCACAGCATTGGTAAAAGAGTTGAGTGCTCAAAAAGAAATTTGTTTTGATACTGAAACCACAGGACTGGATGCCAACGAAGCAGAACTGGTGGGTATGAGTTTTTCTTATAAAACCGGCGAAGGGTATTATGTACCCTGCCCTGCCAATAAGCAAGAATGCCTGGCGTTGCTGCAACAGTTTAAACCTTTATTTGAAAACAAAACCATAACATGGATAGGCCATAATATTAAGTACGATTTATTGATATTAAAATGGTACGACCTTGAATTAGCGGGCACTTTGTTTGACACCATGCTGGCCCATTATGTGGTTGACCCGGATGGTAAACGCAGTATGGATGTATTGAGTGAACAGTTTTTGGGGTATGAACCCGTGCATATTGATGCATTGATTGGTAAAAAAGGAAAAACACAAGGAACGATGCGGGACGTGCCATTAGAAAAAATAACCGACTATGCCGCAGAAGATGCCGATATCACTTACCAGTTAAAACAAGTATTGTTTCCAAAGCTGAAAGAAAGAGATGTAGAAAAAGTTTTTTACGAAGTGGAGAATCCCTTGGTAAAAGTATTAACCGCCATGGAGTTTGAAGGAATACGGATTGATGAGGGATTTTTAAACGAGTACTCAAAAGCATTAGAAACAGATGCCAGCATAGCCGAGAAAAATGTATACGAAAAAGCAGGCGTAAAATTCAACCTGGCATCACCAAAACAATTAGGCGAAGTATTATTTGAAAAATTACAGTTAGACCCCAAAGCCAAAAAAACAAAAACAGGGCAGTATGCAACTGGCGAAGATGTATTGCTGAAGCTGGCCAACAACAACCCGATTGTTGCAGATATTTTAGCCTTTAGAGAATTAACCAAACTAAAATCTACTTATGTGGATGCACTGCCGCAATTGATTAATTCAAAAACGGGCCGCGTACATACCACTTACGGCCAAGCCGTGGCAGTAACCGGCCGTCTGGCCAGCAATAACCCTAACCTGCAAAATATACCAGTACGTACAGACAGGGGCAAAGAAATACGAAAAGCATTTATACCAAGAGATAAAAATCATATTCTCATCAGCGCCGATTATTCACAAATAGAACTGCGTATTGTAGCCGCCATCAGTGGCGATGTAAATATGTGTGAGGCCTTTAAAAACCATAAAGACATACACACTGCCACTGCAGCAAAAGTGTATGGTATTGATGAGAAGGAGGTAACCTAATTTAGGCATCAGCCGCACCGAAGCCAAAGAAATAATTGATAACTATAAAAAAGAATTTTCGGGCATACAAAAGTATATGGATGATACCATCAACTTTGCCCGAGAGCATGGGTATGTGCAAACCATTATGGGCCGCAAGCGCTGGTTGAGAGATATTAACTCATCTAATTTTACCGTGCGTGGTTTTGCAGAGCGCAACGCCATTAACTCACCCATACAAGGCACGGCAGCAGATATGATTAAAATGGCCATGGTAAAAGTGCAGCAGCAACTGCAGCAGCAAAAATTTAAAAGCAAAATGATTTTGCAGGTACACGATGAATTAATTTTTGATGTGCTGAAAGAAGAGGCAGATGAACTAAAAGCCGTAATTATAGATTGTATGCAAACCGCCATGCCGCTAAGTAACGGCGTACCCGTAATTGCAGAAGCTGGCATGGGCGATAGCTGGCTGGAGGCGCATTAATTTTTTTTGATAACCAGCGGCAGTGCTGCTATTGTACATCGTTGCGTCGCACACTTCAGCGGCAGTATTTTATAGCAGCAGTATATTTTTACCGTTATATAAAACACATTTATATGGCCATTAAAAACAAAGCAGTAGATGCATACATTGCAAAGTCGGCCAATTTTGCAAAACCCATATTAATACATTTACGAGAGTTGGTGCACAAAGTTTGTCCCGATGTAGAAGAAACCATCAAATGGGGCATGCCGTTTTATGATTATAAAGGGCCGCTCTGTAATATGGCTTCTTTTAAACAGCATTGTAGTTTTGGTTTTTGGAAAGCTTCTTTAATGAAAGATAATGAGCTGTTGATCACCAATGCAAAATCAGAAACTGCCATGGGGCATTTGGGCAAACTCACTTCTTTAAAAGAACTGCCAACTGATAAAAAAATAACGGCATGGATAAAAGATGCTATGCACCTGAACGATGAAGGTGTAAAGGTGGAAAAGAAAAAATCGGTTACCCAAAAAGAGCTGGAGATACCCGGTTATTTTACCAAAGCAGTACAAAAAAATAAAAAAGCAGCAACCGTTTTTCAAGCTTTCAGCCCCTCTAATAAAAAAGAGTATGTGCTATGGGTGGCAGAAGCCAAAACAGAAGACACCCGTAACAAGCGGATGGAGCAAGCCATTGAGTGGATGGCAGCAGGAAAACCACGTAACTGGAAATACATGAAAGAATACCAGTAATTGAAAATTCTA
>REAR01000136.1 GCA_004295245.1 Sphingobacteriales bacterium
ATAGCAATTCTTTTGCCGGCAACATAATTATACTATGACTACTGCAATAGTTTTTTATCTTTGCTAACACTTGTTTGTCAAGAAAATAACTATGAATCAACAACCCTCTCAAAAAGTAAGAATAGTTACTGCCGCCAGTTTGTTTGACGGGCATGATGCCGCCATTAATATTATGCGCCGCATTATGCAAAGCAAGGGCGCAGAAATTATACACCTTGGCCATAACCGCAGTGTTAAAGAAATAGTAGAAACCGCTATTGAAGAAGATGTGCAGGCTATTGCTATTACCAGCTATCAGGGCGGGCATGTGGAGTTTTTTAAATACATGAAAGACCTGCTGGATGAAAATGGCTGCGGTCATATTAAAATATTTGGAGGCGGTGGCGGCACTATTCTTCCACAGGAAATTGAGTTGTTGCACCGTTATGGTATTACCCGCATTTATGCTCCGGATGATGGCCGCAAAATGGGGTTGGAAGGAATGATTGAAGATGTAATTAAACAAGCTGCCAAAGTGTTGCCTACTGCCAAATGGAATGGTAAACTACCATTAGATGAAGTAAAAGATGTACGCCGTATTGGCCGCTTAATTTCTTTGGCAGAAGCAGGAGCAGATTATGCATTACAGTTAAGCGAAGTAAAAACTAAAGCAGCTGCTACAACTGCAGTATTGGGTATTACGGGTACCGGCGGCGCTGGCAAATCTTCTGTTACTGATGAAATTGTACGTCGTTTTCTGCATAATTTTTTAGATAAAACCATTGCTGTTATTTCTGTTGACCCCTCTAAAAAGAAAACCGGTGGCGCCTTGCTGGGCGACCGTATACGTATGAATGCCATTTCGCATCCACGTGCTTATATGCGCAGCCTGGCTACAAGAGAAGACAATGCTGCCTTAAGTGCCCATGTACAAGAAGCCATTGACATTTGCAAAGCAGCTGCGTTTGATTTAATTATTTTAGAAAGTGCCGGCACCGGCCAAAGCGATGCCAGTATTTTAGATTATTGCAATGTAAGTATGTATGTGATGACGCCGGAATACGGCGCTGCCTCGCAACTGGAAAAAATAAATATGCTGGACTATGCAGACCTTATCTGCATTAATAAATTTGACAAAGCCGGAGCGCTGGATGCATTGGCCGATGTGCGAAAGCAATATAAACGTAACCACAATTTGTGGACGGCTACAGACCATGAACTGCCCATTGCAGGCACCATGGCCAGCAAGTTTAATGATGATGGTGTTAACCACCTGTTTGAATTATTACTAAAAGTAATTGAGCAAAAAACAAAAATTAGTTACGGCAAGTATTCTTTTAACGCCACTGCCAAAGTATCTCAGGCCATTATACCACCGGCAAGGGTGCGTTATTTAAGTGAAATTGCAGATGGCAACCGTAATTACGATAGCTGGGTAAAAGAGCAGGTTGCTATTGCCTCTAAGCTATATCAGATAACTGGTGTTATTGGCGAGAAAGAAACCAGTGCTATTCCGGAGTTGCTGGCTATTAAAAAGAAATACGAAGCACAACTGCACCCAGATTGTAAACAACTGCTGGAAGCCTGGCCAGGTTTACAAGACCAATACGCAAAAGATGCTTTAAGTTATGAAGTACGCGGGCAGCAAATTAAGCAAGACCTGATTTCTATTTCACTAAGTGGCACCCGTATACCTAAGGTGGTACTACCTAAGTACAAAGACTGGGGCGATATTTTACAATGGCAGCTGCAGGAAAATGTGCCGGGTAAATTTCCGTATACCGCAGGGGTGTTTGAATTAAAACGCACCGGAGAAGACCCCACCCGCATGTTTGCCGGCGAAGGCGGACCCGAACGCACCAACAAACGATTTCATTATGTAAGTGTTGACCAACCTGCCAAACGTTTATCAACTGCATTTGATAGCGTTACATTATACGGAGAAGACCCTGCTTATCGCCCCGATATTTACGGTAAAGTGGGCAACAGCGGTGTTAGCATTGCTACCGTAGATGATGCTAAAAAATTATACAGTGGTTTTGATTTATGCGATCCCAAAACTTCTGTAAGCATGACCATTAACGGGCCAGCACCCATACTGTTGGCATTTTTTATGAATGCCGCTATTGACCAGCAATGCGAAAAATGGATTACGGCAAATAATAAATGGAACGAGATAGACCAATTAATTGCAGCAAAATATAAAACACTGGGCCGGCCCTGTTATTATAATCCGCAATCGCCAGAGCGTTTGCCAGAAGGCAATACCGGCCTGGGTTTAAAACTGCTGGGCATTAGCGGCTGCGATGTATTGCCTGCCACTGTATATGAACAATGCAAACAAGCCGCATTGCAACAAGTACGTGGCACAGTACAAGCAGATATTTTAAAAGAAGACCAGGCACAAAACACCTGTATTTTTTCTACTGAGTTTGCCTTAAAATTAATGGGCGATGTGCAGGAATATTTTATAGCAAAAAAAATACGCAACTTCTATAGTGTATCTATCAGCGGTTACCATATTGCAGAAGCCGGTGCCAACCCTATTACCCAATTGGCTTTTACATTGGCCAATGGCTTTACCTATGTAGAATATTATTTAAGCCGTGGCATGCATATAGATGATTTTGCGCCGAATCTTTCTTTCTTCTTCAGCAATGGTATGGACCCTGAGTACAGTGTAATTGGCCGTGTGGCCCGCCGTATTTGGGCAAAAGCCATGAAGTATAAATACAAGGGTAACGAACGCAGCCAGATGCTGAAGTACCATATACAAACCAGCGGTCGCAGCTTACATGCGCAAGAAATTGACTTTAATGATATACGCACCACGCTGCAGGCATTGTATGCTATTTATGATAACTGCAACAGCCTTCACACCAACGCATACGACGAAGCTATTACAACCCCCACAGAAGAAAGTGTGCGCCGTGCCATGGCCATACAATTAATTATTAACCGAGAGTTAGGCAGTGTCAAAACAGAAAATTTTATACAAGGCAGTTTTGCTATTGAAGAGTTAACCGCACTGGTGGAAGATGCCGTGCTGAAAGAGTTTGACCGCATAACAGAGCGGGGCGGTGTGCTGGGTAGTATGGAGCGTATGTACCAGCGCAATAAGATACAAGAAGAAAGTTTACACTACGAACATTTGAAACACACCGGCGAGTTGCCCCTGATTGGCGTAAACACTTTCTTAAACAAAAAAGGAAGCCCTACTGTATTGCCGCAAGAAGTAATACGCAGCACCAAAGAAGAGAAAGAACAACAGATACAAAACCTGAATGCTTTTTGGAAACGCAACCAGCAAGAAGCCGCCACACAATTACAACAGCTAAAAGAGGTGGCCATTAATAACGGCAATTTGTTTGAGCAGTTAATGCAAACAGTAAAGTATTGCTCACTGGGGCAAATAACCAATGCACTTTATGAAGTGGGCGGGCAGTATCGGCGCAATATGTAATTTTTGGTAACCGGCAGCGGTTCATTGGCAAACATAGTTGCGTCGCACACTTGTACTGAAGTATGTTTATGGGCAATAGTGAATGGTTTATAGCAATAACATTGGCTATAAACCATGGATCATTAGCCCGTTATAGTACAAGTGTGCGACGCAATCCCGAAGTTTCGGGAATTAACCGAAGTTACCCATGCCGGATACCTAAAAAGAAAACTGTAGCTGAGAAGGTTTTTTAATAACAGGTTTTGCCGCAGCACCTACTGTAAACAATTCACTTTCTTCATAACGGCTAAGTACATGAATGGCAACTCCCTTAGCATGTGGCTCAAATAGCTGATGCACCAGTTGTGGGTTATTATTATTTTTAGAAAGATGCGATAATAATAAATGAGACAAATGCGCAGAGCGATGCTGCAAAAATAAATCCAACGCCTGGCGGTTGCTTAAGTGACCCTTTCCACCTTTAATACGCGTTTTTAAAATGTAGGGATAGTTGCCCTTCTCCAGCATCTCCTCATCATAATTAGCTTCTAAAAAAGCAGCATGGCATTTTTTAAAATGTACAATTAGATTGTCGCAGGGTGTGCCAATATCTGTAAACACGCCCACTGTGGTAGTGCTGTTACTTATGGTAAAACTATACGGATCTGCCGCATCGTGATGCTTGCTAAAAGCTGTAATGGTTAAGCCTCCAATTACCACCGGTGTTGCTTCATTAAAATGAAAAACATTTTTCTTATCCAGCTTCAGGCGGGCTTCTTTGCGGGTAGACTCGGTTATATAAACCGGCACATGGTATTTTGCAGAAAAAATAACCAATCCTTTTATATGATCGCTGTGCTCATGAGAAATAAAAATGGCTTTAATGCTTTCAATGGAAAGCTGCATTCTTTTTAAACGCAGCTCAATTTCTCTGCACGATAAGCCAATATCTACTAACACGGCTTCGCTGCCATTGCTTATATAATAGCAATTGCCGTTGCTGCCAGAATTAATAGATGCAATAGTGAGCGACATATTTTTTTAGCGTTGCCGGCAAAACTACGGTTTTAGCAGCTGGTTTTGTAATACCATTACCGTACAATACACTGCATCAGCGTTTATTTCTTGCTGATGGGTACAATAGCGCTGCAACGTATTAATAAAAGATTTGGCCATTAAACGTTGTGGGGTGCTAATAATAACGGTGGCGCCTTGTTGTAAAAATTGGTGTATTACCTGTTGCAACCGTTCAAACGCAGCGGGTTCATAATTCACATCGCTTAATAGTAACACATCGGCGCTAAGGTCTTTGGGCAGGCTGTTCCAGTTAAGAACAGCTGTTGTAAAATTTGCATAGTGCTTTGCAGCTTCGGTTGCATATGCTAATGGTTCCTGCACATAATCGGTACAGGTAACTTGTTGGGCAATTTGTGCGGCCAGTAATGAAGGCAACCCAATACCCGCTGCCAGTTCTAAGACCTGCTTGTTTTTTAAAAGCAATGGATGGTCTGCCAAAAACTGTGTGAGTGCTTTTGCAGCCGGCCATATTTTAGCCCAGTAAGGAAACACATGTGTGGGCACCTGCCTGTTTAATTGTTGCTGGTGCCATTGCTGCACAGCAATGGGTTGTGGCACCAGTGGCTGTACTGTGTATTGATTAAACTGCAGGGTAATAAATGAAGCAGGTAATAGCATTGTTTGCAAAGAAAGGAATTAGCCGCGCAACCTGCGGTTTGTGGTGTAACTATTTTGTAGCTTGCCGCTATGGATGCTGCAACAATTATAACGCAAACGCAAAAATGGATTGCCAATGTGGTGGTGGGTTGTAACTTTTGTCCGTTTGCGGCCAAGGAAGTTAAAAACAATACTATTTTTTATACGGTGGAAACAGCCGGTGATAAAGCAACCTGTTTAAAAACACTTGCAACGGAATTAGAAAGGCTGGACAATGATGCAGCCATTGCAACCAGTTTTGTAATTATACCCAATGGCTTTGCTAATTTTTATGATTACCTGAATTTGGTAGAACTAGCAGAAAAATTAATGGATAAGTTGGGCTACGAGGGTATTTATCAGATTGCCAGTT
>REAR01000238.1 GCA_004295245.1 Sphingobacteriales bacterium
AAATCTTCCTAATGTTAACGTAGTTGCCGTTTACGGTGGTGCTGCCATTGTTAACCAATTAAAAGAGATTAAAAGAGGCGTACAAATTGTAGTGGCCACCCCTGGCCGTATGCTTGATATACTTAACCGTAAAGCCATCGACTTTACGCAAGTACGTTATGTAGTGTTAGATGAAGCAGATGAAATGCTTAATATGGGCTTTCAAGACGATATTAACGACATACTATCTACCACGCCTGCCGAGAAAAAAACTTGGTTATTTAGTGCAACTATGCCCCGTGAAGTGCGTGAAATTGCTAAAAAATACATGACCGACCCCAAGGAATTAACCATGGGCAAGCAAAATACAGGTAACATAAATATCGAACACGAATTTTACACCGTAAAAGCCCGTGATAAATATGCAGCCTTTAAACGAATTGTAGATTTTAACCCCGAAATTTTTGGTATCGTATTTTGCCGTACCAAAATAGAAACACAAGAAATTGCCGAATCGTTGGTTAAAGATGGCTACAATGCCGATTCGCTACACGGCGATTTATCGCAACAACAGCGTGATAAGGTAATGAAGCGTTACCGCGATAGAAGCCTGCAATTGCTAATTGCTACCGATGTTGCCGCCCGTGGTATTGATGTAAACGATGTTACACACGTAATAAATTATTCGTTACCCGATGAGATAGAAAACTACACCCACCGCAGTGGCCGTACTGGCCGGGCTGGTAAAACGGGTATTTCTATTTGTATCATCAACGCAAAAGAAACCCACAAAATACGCCAGATAGAAAAAGTAATTGGCAAACAATTTACCAAAGCCGAAATACCTAGCGGGTTTGATGTGGTTGAAAAACAATTATTTGGCCTAGTACACAAGGTACATAATGTAGAGGTTAACGAAAAACAGATTGACCAATACATACCCCGTATAATGGATGAATTTGCCGATATGAGCAAAGAAGACATTATAAAACGGTTTGCATCATTAGAGTTTAACCGCTTTTTAGATTATTATAAAAACGCACCAGATTTAAACGCAACTGCCGATGACCGTGGCCGGGATAACGACCGTGGCCCACGCAATGTAGGCAATAGTGCATACACCCGCTTGTTCATAAACCTAGGTTCGGTGGATGATTTTACCCGTGGCGATTTGCTAGGTTATATTTGCAACAACAGTGGCATTAGTGGCCGTAATGTAGGTAAAATAGATATGAAAGGCGTTTTCTCGTTTTTTGAGGTAGAGAACGAACATGTAGATAAAGTAATGACTGGCTTTAAAACAGTTGATTTCCATGGCCGTGAAGTTAAAATAGAAGTTTCGGGCGAGGCAGCCAGCAGTGGCGAACGCCGAGGCGGACGGTGGCGGCGGCTACAAAGGCGGTGGCAATCGCGAGCGTAGTGGCGGCGGCGAACGTAGTGGTGGCTTTAGAGATTTTTCGGGCAAAAGCCGCGAAGAACGTAGTGGCAATACCAGTGGCGGCTCATCTCGCAGTGGTGGTGGTGAACGCAGAAGGC
>REAR01000085.1 GCA_004295245.1 Sphingobacteriales bacterium
TTGGATGTGGCACCAACAGCGGTTACTTTAAAAAATGCAAGTGTATATATTATTGTTGATGCAGACCATACAAAAGATAACCCAATACCTAATTACATGAATGATGCTGCGGTAAAAGCTATCAGCAATTGGGTAAAAGCAGGGGGTGTTTTATTGGTAATGGCAAACGATAGTGCTAATTGTGATCTGGCTTATTTAAATAAGTTAATGGCAGCCTTTGGTATGAGCTATACCAATAAGAGTTTGAACATGGTGAAGAACGATTTTTTTGAAACCGGTGTGGTGGTGCCCAACGCTGGTAATGGCGTGTTTGTGGGCGTGTTTGTGCAGCCAAAGAAAATGTTTTTAAAAGAATTAAGTCCATTAACAGTAAAAACACCGGCTACGGCTTTAATAACAAAAGGAGATGATATTATTATAGCTACTGCAAAATATGGCAAAGGCAGTGTATTAGCTGTGGGAGACCCCTGGTTGTATAATGAATACGTGGATGGCCGTAAGCTGCCGGCAGCATATGAGAATTATAAAGCTGCTGAAGATTTGGCGCAATGGTTATTGAAACAAACAAAACCTGCCGGTAAATAAATATGAAGCGCAGTGTATTATTCATATTAACCCTTTTTATATTAGTTGCTGTTGCAAAGGCCGGCGATAAGCTGGTGGTTGCAAAAGATGGTAGCGGCCAATTTACCAGCATACAGGCCGCCATCAACAGCTTGGATAGCTTTGCAAAAGAGCCAAGAGTTATTTATATAAAAAAGGGTGTTTACCAAGAGAAGCTGTTTGTAACAAAAGCCAATATTGTTTTTGAGGGTGCAGACAGGGCTGAGGTAATTATTACCCAATCAATAGCAAGAGATGAATGGCGCTGTTTATATAACGACGATTGGGGCGTGGCTACTTTGAATATTGATGCCAACGATATTACACTAAGAAACCTGACGGTTGTGAACAGTTTTGGTTTTGAATGGGTGGCAGATAAAACAATAGAATGTATAAAAGACACGGCCAATAAAAAAAGGGTGATTGGAAGAAACAGCCATCAGATGGCTGTTAGAACTATGAATGCCACTAGGCTGAAAGCAGTCAATTGTCATTTTAAAGCATATGGTGGCGATACGGTGAGCCCGTGGAATGTAGAAGCCGGGCTTTTTTATTTTAAGGATTGTGTGATTGAAGGCGGGGTAGATTTTTATTGTCCGCGTGGATGGGCATGGGCGGAGAATTGCGAGTTTATAACGCATAGCGGTACGGCCGCCATCTGGCACGATGGATCGAAGTACGAAGATTCAAAAACGGTATTGGTGAATTGCAGGTTTAAAGGGTACGAAGGTTTTTTATTGGGCCGTTACCATAGGGATGCACAGTTTTATTTAATTAATTGCTGGTTTGCAAAAGCTATGAAAGATGCATCCATTTATAAAGTACCCACAAATAATACTATTCAATGGGGGCACCGGGTGTATTACTATGATTGCAAACGCGAGGGTGGAAATGATTTTACGTGGTATAAAAATAATTTACCGGCAGGTATTGCGGCAACTGCTATAACACCGGCTTGGGTGTTTGGCCAACGCTGGAGCCCGGCTGAATAATGATTTGCCGCTGAAGTGTGCGACGCAACGGTGTTGCTGCTTGCATACAGCTGGTTACATAAATGAAAAAAATATAGAATGCAGTTATCAAAAAAAACAATGCCGCAGTTAAATAGAACTGCTACAGAAGCATTGTTTCAGTTACCAGAAAAAGTATTGCAGTTTGGCACTGGCGTGTTGTTACGTGCATTGCCCGATTATTTTATTGACAAGGCCAATAAGCAAGGTATTTTTAATGGCCGTGTGGTGGTGGTAAAATCTACCGACAGCGGCGGAGCGGATGCATTTGCTGTGCAGGATAATTTGTACACCGTATGTGTGCGTGGTATTGAAAATGGTAAAAATATAAGTGAAGATATTGTCAATGCAGCCATCAGCCGGGTGTTAAGTGCAAAAACGCAATGGAATGAAATTTTAGACTGTGCGCATAATAAAGAGATGCAGTTGATTATTTCAAATACCACCGAAGTGGGTATTCAGTTAGTGCAGGATGATATTAGTGATGAGCCGCCGGTTTCTTTTCCGGGTAAACTGCTGGCGTTTTTATATGAACGTTTTAAAGCGTTTGAAGGTGCACCGGAAAGCGGAATGGTAATTGTGCCTACCGAATTAATTACTGACAATGGTACTAAACTGGAAGGTATAGTGTTGGAACTGGCACACAGAAACGGGTTGGATTTTAAATTTATTGAGTGGCTGGAAACGCATAACACGTTTTGCAATTCATTGGTAGATCGTATTGTGCCGGGTAAGCCAGGTAAAGAAGAATTAGCAGTATTGGAAAATAGACTTGGCTATAAAGATGAGTTACTTACCATGAGTGAAGTGTTTTGCTTATGGGCTATTGAAGGCAATGAAAAAGTAAAAAAAGTGCTGAGCTTTGCTGCGGCAGATGCAGGTGTGGTAATTGCCGATGATATTACACAGTTTAAAGAATTAAAACTACGTTTATTAAACGGCACGCACACGTTTAATTGTGGCCTTGCTTTTTTGGCTGGTTTTAATATTACCCGCGAATCGGTAACAGATGATTTGTATGCTGTATTTGCAAAACAATTAATGCAGCAGGAGATAGCGCCTGCTATTCCGTTTGCAATAGATATTGCTGTAAAAAAAGACTTTGCAGATAAAGTGTTTGACCGGTTTTGCAATCCATCTATCAACCACCAATGGATTAGCATTACAGTACAGTACACTTCTAAAATGAAAATGCGTAATGTGCTGTTGCTGCAGCAATATTATAAAGTAACCGGTAAAACGCCTTTGTTAATGGCAACAGGCTTTGCAGCCTATTTGTTGTTTATGAAAGCTGTTAAAGAGGAAAATGGGAAGTATTTTGGGTTGCTGAATAATAACTATTATGAAATAAAAGACGATGCCGCTTCTTATTATTATACTGCATGGCAACAAAACAACCCGGCACAATTGGTGCAGGCGGCATTAAGTAACGAAACTTTGTGGGAAGCTGATTTAACATTACTGCCCGGGTTTGCCGCAACGGTTACAGAACAATTACATAAATTGATGCACAACGACGCCATGTCTGTTGTAGCAACATTAGTTAATAAAAAAGAATTGGTTTAAAATGAAACATCAGGTTTTAAAAGTACACAAAAACGATAATGTATTGGTTGCTTTAACCAACCTTAAAAAAGACACTACTATTTCTTTTGAAGGCGTTGATTATATTTTGCAGGATGATATTGACGCCAAGCATAAATTTTTTACACAAGATATGAATGCCGGCGACGCGGTTATTATGTACGGCGTGCTGGTTGGTAAAGCGCAATCTTTTATACCGAAGGGTGGTTTAATGAACACCAGTAATACTAAACATGCAGCATCTCCATATGCATACCGTGTTGTAAACTATAAATGGCAGCCACCAGATGTGAGTAAATACACGGGTAAAACATTTAATGGCTATCACCGGGCAGATGGCCGCGTGGGTACCGCTAATTACTGGTTATTTGTGCCTATGGTTTTTTGTGAAAACCGCAATTTGGATGTGATACGTGAAGCCCTGCACAATACATTGGGTTATGCTGTAGCAGATAAATACAAAAAATATACACAAGATCTTGTAAATGCATTTGTACAAGGCGAGGCAACCAGCAATGTTTCTTTTGCACCGGTTGCGGCACAACAGGCACGTATTTTTAAAAATGTAGATGGCATAAAATTTTTAAATCATCAGGGTGGTTGTGGTGGCACCCGCCAGGATGCTGCTATATTGAGTAAATTATTGGCGGCCTATGCAGACCATCCCAATGTGGCAGGTATTACCGTATTAAGTTTGGGTTGCCAAAACTTACAGGTTAAAGATTTTACTACTGATTTAAAAGAACGCAATCCCTCATTTGATAAGCCGCTGTATATTTTTGAACAACAACAATCAAAAAGCGAAGAGCTATTAGTTGCAGAAGCCATACAAAAAACGTTTGATGGCTTGGTGGAAATAAACAAACAAGAGCGTACACCCGCAGGCTTAGATAAATTATGTATTGGTGTTAAATGCGGTGGCAGTGATGGTTTCAGCGGTATTTCTGCAAACCCTGCTGTGGGCTATGCAGCAGATTTAGTGGTAGCCTTAGGGGGCAAAATATTATTGGCTGAGTTTCCGGAATTGTGCGGCGCAGAGCAGGAACTGATTGACCGCACCAAGGATGAAGCGGCTGCTAAAAAGTTTATACAACTGATGGGTGCTTATAGTGCCGCTGCAGAAAAAGTAGGTTCGGGGTTTCATATGAACCCATCGCCGGGAAATATTAAAGACGGATTGATTACAGACGCCATAAAAAGTATGGGTGCCGCAAAAAAGGGAGGCACATCTCCGGTAGAAGATGTGCTGGATTATACAGAGCCGGCCGTTAAGCCCGGCTTAAGTTTAGTATGCACGCCGGGTAACGATGTGGAAGCAACTACTGGTAAAGCTGCAAGCGGCGCCACTTTAATTTTATTTACAACAGGGCTGGGTACGCCAACAGGCAACCCGGTTTGTCCTACCATAAAAGTAAGTACCAATAGTAATTTAACCCGCCGCATGAGTGATATTATAGACATTGATTGTGGCCCGGTGGTAGAAGGCGAGCAAACCATTGAACAAATGGGCGAAGCTATTTTAGACTATTGCATTAAAGCAGCCAGCGGAGCTATAATACCTAAAGCGGTGTTATTAAATCAAGATGATTTTATACCCTGGAAGCGGGGTGTAAGTTTGTAACCGGCAGTACCGCTCCGGTTAAGTCCCGAAACTTCGGGATTGCGTCGCACACTTGTACCATTGCATATTCTTCAGCTGAAGTGTGCGACGCAACGATGATGCTATAAAAAATAAATGCTGGTAACCTACTTAATTATTTTTTGGCAGAAGATTGCCGTATGAATAGTTCTGAAGCTATAACAATGGTTTCGTTTTGTAGTGCAGCTTTTTTCTTATCAAGATGTTTAAACAAAATAGTGGCTGCTTTTTCGCCCATTTTAAATGCGGGTTGTGTAATGGTGGTGAGTGGCGGGTTAAGTATAAGCGATGTTTGAAGGTTGGTAAAGCTTACCAGTTTTATGTCTGTTGGTATTGACAGCCTCAGGTCGCGGCAAGCCAGGTACACCACCGGCGTTAATTTTTCTACAGAAGCAATAATGCCATCGGGCCGGTTTTTGCCACTCAGTATTTTTTTTACCAGTTCAATATTATTATCAAAATGTTTATCGCAAGCCACCACCCCAGAGTGAGTGAGTTTGTTTTCTTCTATGGCTTTATTAAAACCATTTACCCTGTTTTTACTGATGGAAAGCGAAGGTGAGATGCAGAGGTATACAATTTTTTTGCAGCCCTGTTTTATTAAATGGGTAGTGGCAAGATAGCTGCTCTCCAAATCGTTGGTTACAATTTTAGTAGTGGGTACGTCATCACATTCGCGGTCAAAAAATACCACGGGCATTCCTTCGTCAATTACTTTTTTAATATGTGTGCCGCTGGTGGTTTCTTCAGAAACAGAAATAAGTAAACCGTCTACACGGCCGCTTTTAAACTCACTTAAAATTGCTTCTTCTCTTAGTAAGCTTTCATGCGTAAGATAGATGAGTACATGGTAGCCTTTGTCTTTTGCAACAGCTTCAATGCCATTAATAGCTAAAGAAAAAAAACTATCTGCTACTTCTGGCAACACCACTGCAATGGTGTTGCTTTTTCTTTTTCGTAAACTGCTGGCATAGGGGTTGGGCTGATAATTAAGTTGGGTTGCCAGTTCTTTTACTTTCTTTTTGGTGGCTTCGCCAATTTCATGGCTGTCTTGCAAGGCACGAGATACCGTTGCAGGCGAAAGGCCCAATGCCTTGGCAATATCTTTAATAGTTGTAGTAGCCATGTATTAGATACATATTACGAGCCTGTTAATTTACTGTGGTAAAAATAGGTAATTACGTAAACGGTTACGTAAATAAAGTAACGTAGCGAAGCATTTAGTATAAAAAAAAATTGTCTCTTTAAATAGCGAATACTGAAAAAGAAACCAACAAATTGCCATTATGAGATTGTTTTGCTATTGTGATAAGACCCCTTATCATACGTATGTAAACATTATGCAAATAGCCTCTTTTTGCAATGTTGTTTTTTACTTACACCGTTTAACCAACTTTAAAAAATAGATTATGAGCTCAAACAGCTTTGAAGCAGTTCCGCTGCAAAACCTGGATGAATGGGAAGATGATTTGTTGCGCCGCTATCCCGATCCGGAAAAGATTGCCGCTGCAAAAGATACAGAAGCCTATCGTAATTATGAAGAACCTGCCCGTGATACCGTGAAGGAGTTTTACCGCCTGAACCATAAGTACCAAACACACGAGTTTGTTATGGGAAAAAGGGAGGATTATTTAAAGTTTGATAAAAAAGAAATGACGGTATGGGATGCGTTTGATTTTTTAAACCAGTTGGTGGATGACTCTGACCCAGATACGGATTTAGATCAGTTACAGCACTTGCTGCAAACTTCTGAGGCAATACGAAGAGATGGCCACCCTGACTGGATGGTACTAACTGGTCTGATGCATGATATGGGAAAAGTATTGTGCTTGTTTGGAGAAGCCCAATGGGCCGTTGTGGGTGATACGTTTCCGGTGGGCTGCGCTTATTCAGATAAAATTGTATACTCCGAATTTTTTAAAGACAATCCAGACTTTACTAATGAACAATTCAATACCCGCTTGGGTGTGTACAAAGAAGGTTGTGGTTTAAGAAACGTAAATATGTCTTGGGGGCATGATGAATATGTGTATCAAATGCTAAAAGATAGTTTGCCAGAGCCGGCGCAATACATGTTACGTTACCATTCTTTTTATTCGTGGCACCGCGAAGGTGCTTATGATTATTTATTAGACGACCACGACCGGGAAATGTTGAAATGGGTAAAGCTATTCAATCCTTATGATCTGTATTCAAAAAGCCCCGAACCGCCAGATTGGAAAAAATTACGCCCTTATTATGAAGACTTGGTAGGCAGGTATCTGCCAAAAACATTAAAGTTTTAACTGGCAAAATAATTTGAAACCAAAACACCAACATTGAAGCATATGAAACTATTATTTTTTTACAACTACAGAAATGCAGCCAAAGCACTCTTATTGGTGGTGCTTACATTGGTAATGAGCACTTCTTTTGTGTTTGCACAAAATGAAGGTTCAATAAAAGGTAAAGTAACGGATGATAAAGGCTTACCGCAAGCTGGTATTACCGTAGCTGTTAAAGGCACTAAACGCCGCAGTGTAACAACGGTAGACGGAAGTTTTTCTATCGCAGCAAAATCGGGCGATGTATTAGTATTTAGCGCAGTAAACATGGAAGAAAAACAACTTACAGTAAGCAATCTGAATATGTATGAGGTATCGATGATTGCCAGCGCCACCACAATGAGTGATGTAGTAGTGGTGGGCTACGGTAGAAATACAAAGCGAAATATATCAAGCGCTATCAGCTCTATTAAACCAGAAGATTTAAACCGTGGCGCTATTGGCGATGTGGGCCAGTTGTTGCAAGGTAAAGTACCAGGTTTGAATGTTACGGCCAGCGGAGATCCGAATCGCCCGGCAGCAGTTATTTTACGTGGTGCATCTACTGTAAACAGTCCACAAGGCCCCTTTTATGTAATTGATGGAATACCTGGTGCAGACATTAATGCAGTTGCCCCTGATGACATCGCTTCCATGGATATTTTAAAAGACGCCTCTGCTACTGCTATTTATGGTAACAGAGCTTCTAATGGGGTTATTATGGTAACCACCAAAAAAGGTAAAAAAGGTAAAACACAGTCTGCATACAATGGTTATGTTGGGTTTGAAAATGTAAGCAGCAATTTAGATTTGATGGATGCTGCTCAATTAAGAGCGTATGCCCAAAAAAATAATTTTACACCAAATGCTAATGATGATAAAGGAGCAAATACTGATTGGATGAAGGCCATACAGAAACAATCTGCTTTATCGCACAATCATAATATTTCATTTAGTGGGGGGGCTGAGAAAAGTACCTACAGTGCCAGTCTGAACTATCTAAAAAAAGATGGTATTATATTACAAAGCTCTCTGGAAAGAGTAATTGGCAGAATAAGTGTTGAGCATCATGCATTAAATGATAAGCTAACCTTAGGCCTTAACCTGATGAGCAGTAATAGCAAAGCTTCTAATGTTCCGTTACAGAATATGGTGTTTCAGCAAGCTGTGAAATATAATCCAATGTCGCCGGTTTATAATGACAACGGTACTTATTTTGAAAACTTCAATAACCCGAGTTATTTTAACCCGGTATCCATCATTAAAAATGCTGTTGATGATACTAAGTATGGTTCGTTACAGGGAAATTTTACTGTTGAAGCCAAGCTTCCATTTAACTTAACTTATAATGTTAACCTTGCTTACCAAAAAGGCACCTGGTTGCATGGTGAGTATTACAATAGCTATTATTCTCAAAATTATAGTACCGGCAGTTTTTATACCAATGGCGATCCTGGAGGAGGAAGGAGCTTGCGTAATTTTTATTCTAATGGTCTTGCTTACCGTGGCTATTATCAAAGTAGTTCTAAAACGCTGGAGTCATATTTAACATGGGCCAAAAAAATTGGCGATCATAATATTAATGCCGTTTTGGGATATAGCTGGCAAAAGAACACTAATAATGAGGGATTACAAACAAGCCAAACTAATTTTGTAAACGATTATACGGGGTATAATAATTTAGGGCTTGGTAACTACCAAACCGTTAACGGGTTTGCCGTAGACTATGGGGGGGCAGTATATGAGGAAACAAATTTTATTTCTGACTTTTTCAGACTGAACTATGATTTCAGAGGTAAAATTCTGGTGCAGGCATCTGTTAGACGAGACGGTAGTTCTGTTTTTGGAAAAAATAAAGAGTGGGGCTATTTTCCTGCAGCAAGTATTGCATGGCGTATTTCTGAAGAACAATTTCTTAAAAATGTTTCCTTCATTAACGATCTTAAGTTAAGGGTAAGTTATGGTGAAACAGGCAACGCTTTTGGTTTGGGTGCCTATAATTCACAACGTCTTTATAGTAAATCGGGTACTTATTACAATAATGGTGTTTTTGCTGCGTCGTTCAGATCTTCACAAGGTTCAAATCCAGATTTGCAGTGGGAAGTTACCGCTACTAAAAACCTTGGATTAGATTATGGAATCCTTAATGGAAAAATCACTGGTTCTATTGATCTGTATGAAAAAACCACAACAAACATGGTGTTTCCTTATTCCGTTGCTCAATCCATTGACCCAAGTGGGTTCTTATGGTTGAATGTTGGAAAGATTAGAAACCGTGGCGTTGAGTTTAGTGTAAATGTAAATGCCGTAAACAATAAAAATTTCAGTTGGAGCACCGGCTTTAATATGGCCAGTAATAAAAATGTGATATTGAATTTAAAAGGCCCTGAACAATATGGAGTAAATGCAGATTCTACTTATTATACTCAAATAGACGGACCAGGCACAACCGGCAGCCGCTTGCAGATATTAGCAGTAGGAGGTCCATTAGGTCAGTTTTATTCTTTTCAATATGCGGGCAAAGATGCCTCTGGTAATTCTTTGTTCTTAAAGAAAGACAAAACACAAACAACAAATCCATCTAACATTTCAGATTATCATTCCTTGGGCAGCCCGCATGCTAAACTGTTGTTTGGTTGGAGTAATAATTTCCGGTATAAAAACTTCGATCTTAATTTTTTTGTAAGAGGTGTATTGGGTAATAAAATTTTCAATGCAACCCGTGCCGATCTTTCTTATGTAATCACTGCCGGACAAACCAATATCAGCCCCTATGCTGCAGATGATAAAAGAACCGATGCAAGAAATAATAATTTCTCATCTCGCTACATAGAAGATGGTTCTTACCTACGTTTTGACAATGCTACTTTAGGCTATCGTTTCAATATTAAAAACGATTACATCAGTATGCTGCGGCTTTATGCTACTGTAAACAACCTGTTTGTAATTACAAAGTATAAAGGCATCGATCCGGAAATAAACCAGGGTGGAGCATCATTAGGTATAGACTATAATAGTTTCTATCCTAAAACTCGTACTATTCTTTTAGGTGTATCAGTTGGGTTTTAACCATAAAAAAACATTTTATGAAACAGATTATGAAACAATTTTTAATAGTGATAGCGGCAGGCCTATTTTTTAACTCCTGTCACAAAATTCAGGTAACACCCAATTCTTTATATACAGAAAATGTGTTTCCTAAAACAGATGCCGAGTTTCAGTCGGTAATGGGTACAATTTATACCAGCTTTCGTGGGCATTACTCATTGGGGTACTGGTTTGCGCAGGAACTCAGTTCCGATGAATCTATTTTGCCGGTATACGGTGGTAACTGGTTTGATGGACAGGGTTACATTCACCTGCACCGCCACGAGTGGAACAAAGACCATGGCTGGATAACAACGGTATGGAATGATGCCAATTCTATTGTAGGTCTTTGTAACCAAACCATGTATATCTTCAGGAATGCGCCAGAGGGCGATTCAAAAAATACAGCAATAGCAGAATTAAAAACATTAAGAGCGTTTGCGTATTGGGAGCTGATGGATATGTATGGTAATGTGCCTTTAGACACTCTTTACCCCAGCCCCGGTGTGCAGGCAAAAGCCACAAGGGCACAAGTATTTAGCTTTGTTGAGTCTGAATTAAAAGCGGCTATACCTTATTTAAAAACAACAACGGGTAGCAGCACATACGGTAAAGTAACTAAATGGATGGCTCATGCATTACAGGCAAAATTGTATTTAAATGCAGAAGTATATGCCGGCACACCAAAATACAATGAGTGTATTGCAGCTTGCGATGCCATTATAAGTTCTGGTAGCTTTGCAGTAGAAGGAAGAAGTACTTACCTCAATCAGTTTTCTCCAACAAACGGGCCTTCATTTAAAGAATTTATTTTTGCCATTCCATATGATCCTTCTACAAGCAATGGTTATTTATTTCATGGTCGGTATGATCTGAATCGGAATCTGGGCATTAAGTATCGCTATTCAGGCAGCACTCCGGGCAGCTATTCGTTCAATCAAATCATTTTAAATGCAACTTCCGGCAATGGTTTAATTAATGCAAAGCCCAGCGGCCCCAGAGCCACACTATCCAGTTTTTATAATAGTTATTTTAAAGCCGATGCCAATGATATAAGAAATAATCAATGGCTGGTAGGCAACCAATATTGGCCCGATGGTAGCCCCATGATGGTGCGTACCACAAAGAAAGGGTATAACCAATTTTATACCGGGGCAGATGGTGGTGATGCGCTAACCTATCATCTATCAATAGATTCAGTAATTACGGCACGTCTCAATCCTGTTACTATGGATTTAGGCAATGATGAAATTGCCTGGAACATGGGTATAAGAAATATAAAATTCTACCCCGATGCAAATTCATCAAGCCGCAACCAGAGTAACGATGCGCCCATCTTCCGTTATTCAGATATTTTATTAATGAAAGCAGAAGCTATTTTACGTGGTGGCACTGCAACAAATGGTCAAACTGCACTTTCGTTGGTAAATGCGGTGCGCAGTAACCGCAGTACCTCAGCTGCATGGGCTGCCGTAACGCTGGACGATTTATATGCAGAACGTGCCAGAGAATTTAGCTGGGAGTGCTGGCGCAGAAATGATATGATTCGTTTTGGTAAGTATGAAACTAGTTATGGTTTTAAAACCAATACAGATACCTATCGCAGAATTTTTCCAATACCCACTGCTGCATTAAATACAAACCCTAAATTGGTACAAAACCCGGGCTATTAATTTTTTTTCATTTAGCAGTTGTAACGGTGCCCGGGGCGCAAGTCCCGGGCTTTTTTTAAATACAATTTTTTTTTGATGCCAGCAGTGGTATTTCATAGCAGCAGCCGTTGCGTCGCACACTTCAACTGTAGAATTTCTGAGTTAAAATTTCAAATCAGAAAAATAAAAATTTCAAATGTACAAGAGTGCGACGCAACAATGCTTAACCAGGGTACTAAAGCCGGGTACATAAAAAACTTATTACAGCAACGTATAATTTTTACTATGAATTGCCTTAAGGTTGTGTTGGTCACGATGCTTTTCTTAATTACAACAACCGCTGCGGTTGCACAGGTTTTGGTGCAAATACCTCAACCTGCTGCACCTGCAGATACTTTGTACTACAACGCAAAGGCCCTGCGTTTTTTGGCCATGGGAGATTGGGGCCGCAATGGCGCCGATCATCAGAAAGAAGTAGCGCAGCAAATGGCAACTACAGCCAATATTTTTTATCCGCATTTTATTATTGCTACCGGAGATAATTTTTACCCCAGCGGTGTTGTTAGCGAGTGGGACCCTTTGTGGAAATACTCTTTTGAAGATATTTATACCGATTTTCGCCTGCAGTGGGATTGGTACCCGGTGCTAGGAAATCATGATTATAAAACCAATCCGGATGCACAGGTAAAGTATTCTTCCATCAGCAGAAGATGGCGTATGCCGGCACGCTATTATTCAAAACTGCTTGCTATACCCGGAGATACTGCCAGTAAGGTGTTATTACTTTTTTTAGATACCAACCCTTTAATACCGGAGTATTATAAGAATGAAGAATATGGCCCAAATGTAAAAGCAGCAGACTCTGCTTTGCAAAAAAAATGGATAGCTGCGCAATTAGCACAAGCGGGTGCAAATGTAAAATGGAAAATTATAGTGGCGCATCACCCAATGTATACCGGTGGTGACCGTGAGCATGGTTATGATACCCGTGCCGTTAGAGCTTCGTTAGAGCCCCTGTTAATGAATGAAAAGGCAGATTTGTATATAGCAGGGCATGAGCATAGTTTGCAACATATTTATAATGGAGGCAGCCTTCATCATTTTATTAGCGGGGCTGCTTCAGAAAAAACAAAGGCACGATTAATAAAGGGAAGCCTGCTGGCCGCAACGGCTTATGGGTTTATGAATTTTTCTATTACAACAAAACAGGTGGTAGTGCAAACAGTTGATGATACAGGTAAAATAATTTATACTACTATTATTAATAAATGACAGCAATAAAATCATATCAAACTGTAAGTACAAATCGGTTGCTTTCTCTGGATGCCTTACGGGGCTTTGATATGTTTTGGATTGTTTGTGGTGAAGGAATTTTTCATGGCATTGCACAGGCTATAAAAGCAAAGCATAGTTTGTTGCAGGATGCGGTAAGTTGGCAAATAGCAATTACCTCCAACCTTTCTTTTTTAGAAAAATGCTTTGTTGGCATCAGCAATCAGTTGCACCATGCAGTATGGCATGGGTTTACTTTTTACGATCTTATTTTTCCATTGTTTATTTTTATTGCAGGTATTAGTGTGCCAATTTCTTATGAGCGCCAATTAGAAAAAGCAGCCGGTGATACGGCCATTGCCAACAAAAGAATATTGCAAAGCCTTATTAGAAGAACTATAATATTGATTTTTTTGGGCGTGGTTGTAAATGGCGGCCTTCAATTAAAGGGGTACGAGCAAACACGTTTTGCCAGTGTTCTGGGGCGTATTGCAGTAAGCGGTTTTTTTGCAACACTTATTTATTTGTATTATTCCCACAAGGCGCAAATTATATGGTTGTTTTCATTACTCATTGGTTATTGGCTATTAATGATAACAATACCGGTACCCGGCTATGGTGCTGGTGTATTATCACCAACCGGAAATTTAGCTGCTTATATTGACAGATTGTTACTACCCGGCAAACTACACCGGGGCGTGTATGATCCGGAAGGCTTGCTTTCAACCTTACCTGCTGTTGGTACTGCGTTGTTAGGAATAGTAACGGGTACTTATGTAAAAACCACGGCACAAACAAGCCTTCAAAAAGCAGTAAAATTATTAATAGCTGCTTTTGCATTAGTTGTTGCCGGTTGTTTATGGAGCTTGGTCTTTCCTGTAAATAAAAATATTTGGAGCAGCTCTTTTGTATTACTAACCGGAGGGCTTAGTTTATTATTGTTTGTACTTTTTTATTGGTTAATTGATATTAAAGGGTATAGCAACTGGGCGAAGCCTTTTATATGGATGGGTGTAAACGCCATTATGATTTATATGGCGGCACATGGCCTTATAGACTTTGAGTATATTGCCCGCTTTTTATTTGGAGGGGTTATTAGCCTTATGCCGAAGGTATATAGTATGGCGTTGATCTGGACGGGTGTTGCAATAATTCAGTTTATAGTGTTGTTTTATTTACATCAGAAAAAAATTTATTTAAAAGTATAATTAAAGTGTTGATGAATTACTAAGCGCTCATTTAAAACCCCATTATGCATTCTTTACAAACCGCCGACCATATTGTTTTTTTTATCTACTTTATTGCTGTTGCAACTTATGGCTATTATGTGTATAAGCGCAAGCAAAAAAAGACAATGGATACAAAAGATTTTTTTCTGGCAGAAGGAACATTAACATGGTGGGCCATTGGTGCTTCATTAATTGCATCTAATATATCCGCAGAACATTTTATTGGCATGAGCGGCTCTGGCTTTGCTTTAGGGCTTGCAATTTCTACTTATGAATGGATGTCGGCCGCCACATTAATATTAGTGGCGATTTTTATTTTACCACAGTATCTAAAAAATAAAATTTATACCATGCCGCAATTTTTAGCAGCGAGGTATAGTGACACCGTAAGTACGGTAATGGCAGTATTTTGGCTATTGGTATATGTGTTTGTAAATCTCACCTCTATTATTTACCTCGGGGCACTGGCAATATCATCTGTTAGCAGTGTAAGCTTTGGGTGGAGCATTGTTTTTTTAACGGTGTTTGCGTTGTTTGTTACACTGGGGGGTATGAAAGTGATTGGATACACCGATGTGGTGCAAGTGATAGTATTAATTATTGGCGGGTTAATAACCACATACCTGGCATTAAGTTTATTGGCAGATGAGTTTGGGTATAACGGTAATATTTTAAAGGCATTGGGTGTATTGCGCAAAGAAGCGCCGTCTCATTTTCATATGATATTTGAGAAAGGGCATAAATACTACCCTGAGTTACCCGGCCTGTCGGTTCTGTTTGGGGGTATGCTTATTAATAATCTGGCATATTGGGGATGCAACCAATACATTGTTCAACGGGCATTGGGAGCAGATTTACCCACCGCAAGGAAAGGAATTTTATTTGCTGCTTTTTTAAAATTACTGATACCTGTTATTGCAGTGTTACCAGGCATTGCTATGTATGTATTACATCAGAAAGGATTGTTTCAGCAGGAAATGATGAGTGAGGGCGTATTAAAACCAGATCATGCCTACCCGGTATTGATGAATTTGCTACCGGCCGGTTTAAAGGGGATGGCTTTTGCAGCCTTAACGGCTGCCGTGGTGGCATCGCTGGCTGGTAAGGCCAATAGCATCTCTACCATTTTTTCACTAGACATTTATAAAAAGTATTTTAATAAAGAAGCTTCAGAAAAAAAAGTAGTTCAAACAGGACGTATCGCGGTGCTTGTTGCCATGGTACTTGCCGCATTAGTAGCCCCGGCATTAAAAAGTCTTGATCAGGCCTACCAATTTATACAGGAGTATGTGGGCTTTATCTCGCCAGGAGTATTGGCAATATTTTTACTAGGTATGTTTTGGAAAAGAACGACGGCTGCTGCTGCTTTGGCTGGGGCAGTTATTACTATACCTATTTCGGTGCTATTAAAATATTTACCTGTTTGGACAAGTGGCTGGTTTATTGATTTTCCTTTTCTTGACAGGATGACTATTGCTTTTTTTGTAGTGTGTTTTGTATTGGTATTAGTAAGCTTACTGAGGCCTGAACGAATAAACAAACACAAAGAAATGAAAGTGGATAGCGCATTATTTAAAACAAGCCCAGGTTTTATTATAGGGGCCCTTATAATTTGTGGTATACTTGCTGCATTGTATACCGTATTCTGGTAAATATGAAAAAAATAAATAGAATCGATTTTCTGAAATGGAGTGGCAGCACAGCCTTACTGCCGGTTGCCGCTTCTTTATTTAATCAAGCATCCCAAGCCATGCAATACCTGGCGGATGAGGATTTGGCATTGTTACAAAGACTTAACAATGCCAATGATAAGCAGGTTGTATTATTACTAAATACTATAAATAGTGGTACACTGATTTTCAGCCGGAAAATTGCTTATGACGTTGCTGCCTTAACTGCTGCTTTTTGTTCTGAAGGATCGCGGTATCACAACGATGAGCGGCTGGTGGAGAAGATGCTGATATTGGTGCAGTTTTTAGCTGCCGCGCAGGCTGCTGATGGAACCGTAAATGTTGGGAACCTGGAATCTCCGCCGGATACCGCTTTTTTGGTTGAGATATTGGGTGCTGCTGCCGCCATCTTAAAAGAGCAAACACAGCCGGCATTAAATGATGTGGTACTAGAGTTGAAAAAAGTTTTAATAAAAGCTGGCGAAGCATTAGTAACTGGTGGTGTACACACGCCCAATCATCGATGGGTTATTTGTGCTGCATTGGCGCAGTTGCATGCTGTTTACCCCAATAAAAAATATACAGAGCGTATTGAAGATTGGCTGGGCGAAGGCGTTTTCAATGATGCAGAAGGATATTATCCGGAAAGAAGTGGTACTTACTCGGCTGTAGAAAATGCCTGTATGATTGCAATGGCACGCTTTTTAAAAAAGCCTGCATTACTGAACCATGTGCGTAAGAATCTGAACTTGTTTTATTATCATATTGAACCGGATGGACAACTAGTAAGTATGGACTCTCGCCGGCAAGACCAGTATGTGCCCCGCAACAGCAATATATTTTACCTGCAATACCGCTACATGGCACTACACGATAACAATGCGCTATTTGCTACCATAACAAAACAAATGGAAACGCAGAATGATTTTGAGGAAGCTGTACTAGCAAAATCATTATTTTCTTTTTTAGAAAACAAGTTGCTGCAAAAAAAGCTGCCTACTGTGGTTGCAATACCTGATTATGAAAAGTTGATTACAACCTCGCACCTGTTGCGTATTAAACGCGGAGCCACCACGCTTTCATTATTTGGCGGAATTGACTGGCCAATGATTATTGCTTCTGGCCGTTCTTGCAGCCCTAATTTTTTTACCTATCAAAATGGGGCTGCTGCATTAAAATACATGCGCCTGTCGGCTGCTTTTTTTAGCATGGGCTATTTTTATAGTGAAGGAATTAAAAAAACGGCTAAGGGGTATCAGCTGCATAAAAAAATTGCTGTACCCTATTATCAGCCTTTGGCAAAAGACAAACGACGTAAGGATGGAGACTATAGTTTAACGCCCAGTATTGATAACCGTTTCTGGAATAAAATGGATTTTAGTAAACGGCCTGTAAGTAATGTAAAAACGTTAGAGACCACCATTACGCTAACAGCGGCAGCCGGTAAAGCGCAAATAACTATTGAAGTTACAGGCATGGATAATGTGGCTATTACTATTGAGCTTTGTTTTAAAGAAGGTGGGCAACTGAGCGGCGTTACTGATATTGGTAACGATAATTATTTATTAGATGCGCAGCAGGCGGTTTACAAATATGGCGCTGATGCTATTAATTTTGGCCCGGGGCTGGTTACACATAAACAAATTAATGAGCTTGAAGGGGAACGTTACAGCACTCATTTTGGAAGTTTGCGCACAAAGGGTATGCATGTTTATATAACGGGCAAAACGCCTTTAACCCATGTTATTAAGTTTAGTTAAATGAAAAAAATAATTCTACTGCTTATTGTTTTGTGCCCGGCATTAGGGTTAAATGCACAGCAAGTATTTAAACAGTGGGCCCAACAGCCACCAATGGGCTGGAACAGCTATGACGCTTATTATGGCTGTATAACCGAAAAACAATTTAAGCAGGAAGCAGATGTTTTATCGAAACGATTAATGCCCTATGGCTATGAGTATGCTGTGGTAGATTATTGCTGGTTTAACCCCGGCCCGCAAGGATGGGATACTGAAAACTGGAAAAATTTTGACGTGGATTGGACCTATAAAAAATATGGATCTCAGTTTAAAGGCATGCAGCTGGATGCGTATGGGCGTTTATTACCGGCATTCAATCGGTTTCCATCGGCAGTTAATGGCGTTGGTTTTAAAGCATTGGCTGATTATACACATGCAAAGGGAATGAAATTTGGTATTCATGTAATGCGGGGCATACCAAGGGATGCTGTAAAAAATAACCTGCCCATTTTGGGTACCCGCTTTTTTGCAAAAGATATTGTTAGTTATACAGACACTTGTAAATGGAATGAGAGTATGTATGGCGTAGATGCCACCAAACCGGGTGCCGCTGCTTACTATGAGTCTATTATTAATTTATATGCTTCGTGGGGAGTAGATTTTATTAAGGTAGATGATATTGCTTCACCTGTATTTCATACTGGTGAAATTAGTTTGATAAGAAAGGCAATTGATAAATGCGGCCGTAAAATAGTTTTGAGTTTATCGCCCGGAGACACTCCGTTGGGGTTTGCTACTGCCGCCGATAATCTGGCCAATATGTACCGGGTATCCAATGATGTGTGGGACCGCTGGAAGGATATACTGCATATTTTTGATATGATGAATAACTGGTCTCCGTTTATTGGAGAAGGTGCATGGCCAGATGCTGACATGCTGCCTTTGGGAAAGCTTTGTTTGAGTGGCTATCCGTATGCACAGGGCAATCCTAATTCTGATAAACGTGAACACTTTTCTTTTTTAAATTATGAAGAGCAAAAAACACTGATGAGTTTATGGTGCATTGCACGATCTCCATTAATGTGGGGTGGCTCTGCTGTTCATAGTGGCGATAGCACTTTTGAATTATTAACTAATAGCGAACTGTTACAGTTGCAAAAAAACAGTAGGAACAATCACCAATTGTACCAGCCCTTACAACGTAGTGATTTTAAGAACTGGCGTATTTGGGTTGCTAATGGTGACAATGCCAATACTTATTATGTGGGGCTGTTTAATTTGCAGGATACTACTGCCGCAATCTCATTTAATACGGAGTGGGAGTTTTGGAAGGGAACGTTTAAAGCCACAGAGTTATGGACCAAAGAAACGCTTCCTGTTAACGGATGGCTGCATGTAACTGGTATACCAGCCCATGGAGTGCGGATTTATAAATTGCAGCAACAATAACCTCTCATAGTATAAAAGGCACGGTCGCACACTTCAACACAAGAATCGGGTATAAGCAAAAAGGCATGGGATATACGTTCATAAACCCTGGCCCAGGCCTTTACTTTGGTTGAAGTGTGCGACGCAACGGCTGTTAGGCAATGCACTGCAGCCGGGTAAAAAAATTTCTTTCTGTATTTAGATAACAGTTGTTACTATATAAAGAGATGCCATTAAGTTATTTCGGCAACGATTGCATAATTTTTAAGCCCTAAGCATCAGGTATTTACTATTTTAGAACTGTATTTGAATTTTAATTGAGAAGAACGTCATATGAAAAAATTTCTAGATGAAAATTTTTTGCTGTCTACAGAAACAGCAAAACGCTTGTACCACGAGTATGCAAAGCAGATGCCCATTGTTGACTATCACAATCACCTTCCACCAGATGAAGTAGCTGCTGATAAACGTTTTGATAATATTACCCGTGTATGGTTGAATGGAGACCATTACAAATGGAGAGCCATGCGTACTAATGGCGTTAATGAATCTTTTATAACTGGTGATAAACCAGATTTTGAAAAGTTTGAAGCATGGGCCAAAACAGTACCTTATACCATGCGCAACCCGCTGTATCATTGGACGCACCTGGAGCTGCAGCGTTATTTTAATGTTACCGATGTATTGAATGAACAATCTGCCCCAAAAATATACGAGCAATGTACTGCCTTATTGCAAACGCCGGGCTACACTGTAAAAGGATTACTTGAAAAGATGAATGTGCGCCTGATTTGCACAACCGATGACCCGGTAGACAACCTTCAATACCACCAACAAATTGCGCAACAGGGGTGGAGCGTAAAAGTGTTACCAGCTTTTCGTCCGGATAAGGCCATGAATGTAGATGATGTGGCTACGTTTAATAACTACTTAACCGGATTAGAAAAAGCGGCTGATATATCTATTAGCACTTATAACGATTATCTGGCGGCATTAAAAAAACGCCACGATTATTTTGCTGTTAATAACTGCGCCGTTAGCGATCATGGGTTGGAAGAAATTTATGCTGAAGACTATACTTCTACCGAAGTGGCGGGCATTTTTGCTAAAATACGCTCGGGGGGTGCATTAACACTGGAAGAGAACCGCAAGTTTAAATCGGCCATGCTGGTAACCTTTGCTGAGTGGGATTGTGAGCGGGGCTGGGTGCAACAATACCATTTAGGAGCATTGCGTAATAACAATACCCGTATGTTAAAACAACTGGGCCCCGATACTGGTTGGGATAGTATTGGCGATTTTTCTCAGGCAAAAGCGCTGGCAAAATTCTTAAACCGTTTAGATACTAATAATAAGCTGGCCAAAACAATTATCTACAATTTAAACCCTGCAGATAATGAATTGTTGGCAACCATGATTGGTAATTTTAATGATGGCAGCGTGGCCGGTAAAGTACAGTTCGGGTCGGCCTGGTGGTTTTTAGACCAGAAAGATGGTATGATAAAACAACTGAATGCTTTAAGCAATATGGGTTTGCTCAGCCGCTTTGTAGGTATGATTACAGATAGCCGCAGCTTCCTCTCCTTTCCGCGCCACGAGTATTTCAGAAGAATAGTATGTAACCTGTATGGAGATGAAATAGAAAACGGAGAATTGCCAAACGATATAGATTGGATTGGTAAAACCATACAAGACATTTGCTTTAACAATGCCCGCCAGTATTTTAACTGGCAACAGCTAGAAGTAAAACAATCAATCAACGCAAAAACAATATAGTAATGGGTATTTTAGAATCGTTTAGTTTAAAAGGAAAAACGGCAGTAGTAACCGGCTGCGATACTGGTATAGGGCAAGGGTATGCGCTTGCACTGGCAGAAGCAGGTGCCAATATAATTGGTGCTTCTGTAGTAGATAATGCCAACGATACCAAGACTGCTGTTGAAGCCACTGGCCAGTCTTTTGTGTATCATAAAGTAGATATATCTGACCGTACACAATTATATGCCTTTATTAAAACCGTAACTGGTGCTAATAAAATAGACATACTTATTAATAACGCAGGCATTATTATGCGCAAACCCGCAGCAGAGCATCCGGATGAGTATTGGGATAAAGTAATTTCAATTAACCTGAATGCGCAGTTTATACTGGGTCGCGAGTTTGGTAGCCACATGATTGATAATGGTGGTGGTAAAATTATTTTTACCTGCTCTTTATTAAGTTTTCAGGGCGGCATTAATGTGCCGGGTTATACCGCCAGCAAATCTGCCGTAGCAGGTTTAGTGCGAGCCTTTGCCAATGAGTGGGCCAGCAAGGGTATTTGTGTAAATGGTATTGCACCCGGTTATATTGCTACCAATAATACACAGGCATTAAGAGAAGATCCTGTGCGGAGCGAATCAATCTTAGGCCGCATACCCGCAGGTCGTTGGGGCCAGCCGCAAGACTTTAAAGGGCCTGTTGTGTTTTTAGCATCAGCGGCATCAGATTATGTTAATGGTGCCATCTTGTTTGTAGATGGTGGCTGGATGGCCCGTTAAAAAAAGGATAGATATGATACCAGCTGCAGTACGCTATGCATCAACTGTTGCGTCGCACACTTGTGCTATATAAATCAAGCAGCTTTTTTATAAATGCAACTGTAATAATTACAAGTAACTTTAAGCAAGCATCTACCAATATGAAATTTCAATACACACAACGCTTTCAATACAGTCCTGCTGCAGCTATGGAAGTACGCTTTGCCATCAGCCCCACAGAAGCCAAACAAATGGATACACAGCAACTGCGTAACCATTTTTTAATTGAGCAGTTGATGCAGGATGATAAAATAACACTCACCTATTCACATTGCGATCGGGTAATTGTTGGCGGCGTAAAACCATTGCAGCAAACCATACATTTACCCAACCCGGCAGAACTAAGAGCCGATTATTTTTTAGAAAGAAGAGAATTAGGCATTATCAATGTAGGCGGCGATGGAATGGTGTATTCTAACGGAGAATCTTATTTATTAAACAAGCTGGATGCATTATATATTGGCAAAGGCACTAAAGAAGTAAGTTTTGCCAGTGCCGATAAAACTAATCCGGCAATATTTTACCTGCTATCAGCTCCGGCACATGCTACTTACCCTACTATAAAGTTTACTAAAGAACAGGCAGCCCCGGTGCAACTGGGCGCTATAGAAACATCTAACAAAAGAACTGTTTACAAATACATTCACCTGGAAGGCATCAGAAGCTGCCAGCTGGTAATGGGTTTAACTATATTAGAACCCGGTTGTGTATGGAATTCTATTCCGCCGCACACCCATACCCGCCGCATGGAAGTGTATTATTATTTTGATGTACCAGAAGGACAGCGGCTTTTTCATTTTATGGGCGACCCTAAAGAAACCCGTCATATAGTAATGGCAAATAACGAAGCTGTAATATCGCCACCATGGAGCACCCATTTTGGTTGTGGTACTACTAATTATGGTTTTATTTGGGGTATGGCCGGAGAAAATTTAGCATATACCGATATGGATCCGGCACCAGTAGCAGACTTAAAATAATATGAGTAAAAAAATATTTTGTTTTGGAGAATTATTGTTGCGCATGTCGCCGCAATTAAACCAGCAGTGGATTGCAGATTGCAATATGCCGGTTTATGTTGGTGGGGCCGAGTTAAACGTAGCACAAGCTTTAGCGCAATGGCAATTGCCTGTTAAGTACGGCACTGCTTTGCCCAATCATTATTTGTCTGAAGAAATTATACAATTTATAGAAGCCAAAAAAATAGATAGCTCAGCAATACACTTGGGTGGAGAACGTATTGGTGTGTATTATTTACCACAAGGGGCCGATTTAAAAAATGCCGGCGTTATTTACGATCGGGCACACTCTGCTTTTGCGGCACTTAAGCCTGGCATCATAAATTGGAAAGAAGTATTAAAAGATTGTAGCTGGTTTCACTTCAGTGCTATAAGCCCGGCATTAAATGAAGCTGCGGCCGCTGTATGCGAAGAAGCTTTAAAAACAGCCAAAGCGTTGGGTTTAAAAATATCGGTTGATCTTAATTACAGAGCCAAGCTATGGCAATATGGTAAGCAGCCAGTGGCAGTAATGCCGCAGCTAGTTAGTTATTGCGATGTAATAATGGGTAACTTGTGGGCAGCAGAAGCATTGTTGGGTGTACCCTCGCCGGTAAAAGACAGTATAGGTAAAACCAATATTGAACTGGCAGCCGCTGCTAAAGAAAGTATGCAGCATTTACAAACGCAGTTTACACAGGTAAAAACAATGGCCTATACCTTTAGATTAGATAACCGGTATTGGGCATATTTGCAACATGGGCAGCAACAGGCTACTGCCAAAGAGTTAACAATAGAAAACGTAGTGGATAAAGTAGGTAGCGGCGATTGTTTTATGGCAGGGTTAATTTACGGCCTTGTAAACAACCACGCTGCAGACAGTATTATAAATTTTGCAGCAACTGCAGCAGTAGGCAAACTTTATGAGAAAGGAGATGCCACTCAACAAAGCGTAGCACAAATTCAACAGCGATTGGTATGATGACAGAAGAAAAAATAATAGAACTGATAAAAGAACAGGGAATGATTCCGCTGTTTTATAATGCAGATAAAGCAACCTGTATTGCCTTAACCCATGCTTTGTATAAAGCCGGTGTACGCATTATAGAATTTACCAACCGCGGTGCTGCTGCTTTAGAAAACCTGAAGGCCATGGTTGCAGAAAGAAATGCTACTATGCCGGATCTGGTATTGGCCGTAGGTACCATCCGCACCGCCAATGAAGCAAGAACCTTTATTGCAGCCGGGGTAGATTTTTTAATAAGCCCGGTGTTTGATGCAGAAGTTTGTGATGTGGCTTATATGGAGAAAATGTTATGGATACCCGGTTGTATGACACCTACGGAAATACATGCGGCAGAAAATGCCGGTTGTAAACTGGTTAAATTATTTCCGGGCAATGTGTTGGGGCCAGATTTTGTAAGTGCTATAAAAGAGTTGTTTCCTAAAATGTTGTTTATGCCAACCGGTGGTGTAGAAGCTACCAAAGAAAATATTAGCAGTTGGTTTAAAGCTGGTGTGGTAGCGGTGGGTATGGGTAGTAAATTGATTAGTAAAGAAGTGATGGAGACCCATAACTATACAGCACTGCAATCACAAACGGAAGCAACAATTGCTATTATTCAGTCAATAAAAAAAGCACAATAGGTAAACTGCCGGTGAACGGATTGCGACGCAA
>REAR01000137.1 GCA_004295245.1 Sphingobacteriales bacterium
CTAGCCCAAAATATGTAAGCCCAAAGCAATTGGTTTTAGTAGGATTCGAGAGTCCATTTTCACAAAAGCTGGATGCGAAAAACCGTTGGGTAATTTTAGGAGATATGCTTCCGTGGGATGAAGTATGTAACACTTACCTCAAACATATTGGCATAAGCAGCACAGGAAGGCCAGCTATAAGCCCAAGGGTGGTGATTGCTTCCATTATTATCAAACACATTTGCAACCTAGATGATAGGGAAACGGTGGCACAGATTAGCGAAAATATGTATATGCAATACTTTTTGGGCTATACCAGTTTTAGCAACGAACCTCCTCCTTTTGATGCCTCTTTATTTGTTGAGTTTAGAAACAGGATGGGCAAAGAATTGATAAATGCCATCAACGATAAAATCCTATCCCTACATCAAGATGTTGTAAGTAAAAAAGAAACGCCGCCCATTAAACAAGAGGAGAAAAATGAACCTTCCGAAAAACAAAACAATGATATAGAGACAGATAAATCAGAGAACGAATTAGTAGTTAGCCATAAAGGTAGAGTATTGTTTGATGCAACCGCTTGCCCACAAGACATAGCTTACCCAACCGATATTAACCTATTATCAGACGCTAGAGAAAAAACAGAAGAATTAATAGATATTATCTACAACCAAAGCTTGCACCTAAAGAAGCCACGAACCTATAGAAAGGTAGCCAGAAAATCCTACCTAAACATTGCCCAAAAGAAGCAAAAAGGTAGGGCTGAAATCAGAAAAGCGATACGCAAGCAGTTAGGTTTTCTCAAACGCAACCTGAAAAGTATAGACAAGCTTTTAGATAAATGCCCTAAGTTTCCGCTAAAGCATAAGCAACAAAAATATTTGATGGTTGTTCATACCCTTTATCAGCAACAGCTACAAATGTATGAAACCAAAACACATTCGGTAGAACACCGAATTGTAAGTATCCACCAGCCACACGTACGCCCAATTGTGAGAGGAAAAAGTACTGCAAAGGTAGAGTTTGGTTCAAAAATACACGTTTCGTTGGTAGATGGATATGCTTTTTTAGACGAGTTAAGTTGGGATGCCTTTAACGAGGGTACGCACATGATGAGCTATATAGAAAACTATAAAAAACGCTTTGGGTATTACCCCCAAGAGGTTTTAGCTGATCAAATATATTGTACGAGGGAAAATCGAAAGGGGCTAAAGGAGATGGGCATCAAGCTCCTTGCCAAACCACTCGGCAGACCATCGGCAGTAAAGAAAGAATACGTAAGGCCAGGGGAAAGAAATCCGATAGAAGGTAAGTTTGGACAGGCAAAAACAGGTTACGGTTTAGGTAACATCAAAGCCCGTTTAAAAAGTACCAGCGAATCTTGGATTGCCAGCATCTTTATGGTGCTCAACCTTGTCAAACTGGCGGGGATGGCATCCCTTTGGTTAAAAATTCAGCTATTCATCAGCAACGGTTTTTCAGCAACAAAAACGGTATGGTTTTTAACAATTAGAAAAATACTAATAACGAAACTATGCCCGTATCAAGCTGTGATAATACGGCAATCGGATGTGGATTTTTGTTGAACTTTGAGTTTTTCAGCAGACCCTAAGTATGTTTATGCGCCTTACTTCCTCCGAAAGTTTACATTTAACCTTAATTCGATTATTAAAACCATTGTTTTTTATAGTTTCGAATATGATTTGGACATTACCTGCCTTAAAATCGCAAAAACACTGATTTATAACAAATTATACTATAGTATAACAATCGAACTCAGGTATTTAGTAATTAATGGGGGGGGGTAATTTATGTCTTAAACTGGGGGCTATTTATTATCACATTGCTTTAAGGTTTCGCCTTTATTTATTTGCCATCAATACACGAATTTTGGTGGATACTTAAAAAATTGTTTTAACCAAAATCCCCAAAATTGCAGCTATTAAAATTATATAAGGTTCGGTAATTTTTTTAGTGTAAATTAATACCAAAGCTGCAGTTATGGCAATTGCGGCGGTAAAAATATCAGTAATAGAACGCATACCAATTACCACTACCGAACCCACCAAAGCCCCAATAACCGCAGCGGTAATGCCTGTAACAAAAGCTTTTATGCTTTGGTTTTTAGCAATTTTTTTAAACGATGGCGCAAAGGCAACTGTAAAAATATAGCAAGGCAAAAATGTGGCTAAAGCCGCCACACAAGCCCCCGGAAAACCCGCTACCAAATAGCCAATAAAGCCTACCGTAATTACTACAGGGCCTGGGGTTACCATTGCAACGGCAACGGCATCAATAAATTGGTGTTCGGTTAGCCAGCCAAATTGGGTTACCACGCCTGCATGTAAAAATGGTACTATGGCCAAGCCACTTCCAAAAACAAATGCGCCTGCTTTGGTAAAAAACAGGGCAATATTAATTAATGTGGTTTGGTTATATTCCCAAAATCCTAGCCCAATAATTAATAAACTGGGTAAAACTTTTGGTTTTTTTATCCATTGTGGCGGGGCTTTTACCAGCATATAAATTATGCCAGCCAAAATAAAAAGCAATACTTCTTCACGTTGGGTTATTACGGTAACTATAATGCCAATAACATAAAAAAGCCATAATAGCCAATGGGTTTTTAAGGCCCCAATTTCTAATTTACTTATAGATTTTATGGTTAATTTATAGGCACTTAACGCTATAATACCAATTACAGCTGCGCCCACGCCATAAAAAATAGCCTGCATTAAGGGCAAACCACTATAAACTTTATAGGCCATACCCAGCAAAACCACCATAATAAACGATGGCAATACAAAGGCCAAGCCAACCAAAGTTGCCCCCAATAAACCGTAATGCACAAAGCCAATGTAAATACCCAATTGGGCAGCCAAAGGGCCAGGTGCTAGCTGCGCTAGGGCTAGGCCTTCTTTATACTCGTCTTCGGATAGCCATTTTTTGTTTTCAACTAAATCGCGGTTCATATAACCTACCAAGGCCACTGGGCCACCAAAGCCCCAAGTACCTAGTTTTAAAAAGTAGGTTACCAGTTGTTGTAGGGTGTAGTTTGTGTGTTTCATGTTGTTATTTTATTTAAAAACCTATGCCAAGTTTATTTTAAAATATACTTATTTACCAGCGCTATTTTTGAATTATTTTTTACAAGCATAAGCATATTTTTTTATAATATTCTACTAAACCTATAGAGTTTATATAAATTTTTATCTGCATTGAATGTTTCTAAAAAAACACCACAAATGTCCATTACGGCGTTTTATATTGGTTATCCCGATGTTTTATTTTGTTTTATTCAAAATGATTCTATAATAATAAAAAAAGTGGATAATGGTGAGGTTAAATTATGTTAAAGCCCAAAAAAAAGCCTTACCTGTTTAACGGTAAGGCTTTTTAAAAAATGATGCGCTATTTATTTAAAACTTATCTTAAATTTTCGGGCAATACGGCGTTAGGGTCGTCAATATCGGTTAGGTTTAGGGCTTCAACCCTTGTAATTTCGGGTACGGCTTTCATAATCGCCTGCTCTATTCCCGCTTTTAATGTCATAATACTCATTGGGCATGATTCGCATGAGCCTAATAGGCGTAAAATAACCACATTATCGTCTGTAATTTCTTCTATTGATACATTGCCGCCATCGGTTTCCAAATACGGCCTAATGGTATCCAACGCTTCTTCTACTTGCGTTCTCAAAACTTCCCCTACATTCATATTCATTATTTTAAAAATCAAAAGTAGCGTTTATTTTATTTAAAATGTTGAAGCTATGCTTAAATTGGGTTTTTATGACAAAACAGATAAACAATATCCAAATTCACGTTTTTAGATTTAGCAAACCCAATGCCCATTGCCCGAAGCAAAAAACTACTTCCCAGCTATTGCCCTCAACGCTTCTTTAATTTTAGAATCCGTAGGACTTAAAACCAATGCTTTTTCAAAATATTCCTTTGCTTTTGCTTTATCGGTTTTAATATATGCAGCACCGTTGTACAAGTAGGCTTCTATTAAATTCTTTTTATCCTTATCTGCAACTGCGCCTTTTAGCAAAGTGTATTCAATGTATTTATCGTAGGCATTTGCCGCTTTTTTTAGCCCATCGGCAGGGTCTAAATAATATTCTACACGGGCTAAGTACAAATACGCATCGCCGTTTTTAGCTTTTTCGCCCACAAAGGTAAACAGGCTATCGGCCTCTAATAGTGTTTTTGTTATTAAGGCTTGGTCTTTTGGGGTTTTATTGGCTAGTTCGGTTGCGTAGTAAAAATAATCGGCATAGCCTAAGTAAAATTTATCGGCGTAGCCCGATTTGGGTAACGAAACTAATTTTCGGTAATAATCAGCCGCTTTACCATATTTTTTGCTCGAAAAATATGATTTTGCAATACTGGTTAATACCTGCGTATTGGTGGTATCTAAATCGTAGCCTTTTACAAAGTTAATAATGGCTAACGAATCTTGCTTTTGTGTTTGGTAGGCTTTGCCTAAATATAAGTAATCGTCGGCAATTACACGCTTGCCATCTACCCCAGTAATAAACGAATTTAAGTACTTGGCGCCTTCTGGTGCTTTGCCATTTTCGATATAGGCATAACCCAAAAAGCGTTGAGCTAAGGCATATTCGGGTTTTGTAGTGCCGTACTGTTGTGTAAAAGCAAGGGCTTCTTTTTCTAAGGTTGTATAATCACCAGCGTTTAGCAAAAATATTAAATAACGGTACCTCGATTCGGCCGATCTATCCGTTAAATCTAAATATTTAGAATAGGTGGCCTGCGCTTTGGGCAATAATTCGGCTCTTTTATTCGGAAACTGCGAACCCCAGCGGTAATAGTTTTCGGCCAGTGCCCTATAAGCTGGGCCAAAATTGGGGTCTTTTGCAATAACGCCTTTTAAAGTAGTTTCGGCTAAGTCAAAATTATAGGCTTGTGTCCAAATTTCACCAATATTAACCTCAACACGGGGTAAATTGCTTTGAATATTCATTGCCCTTTGGTATGCCCCCACAGCCTCGCTGTTTTTTTTATCGGCTTTGTAAGCATTACCTAATGCAATGTGTAGCTCTATTTCTTTATCGCCCATTTCTTTGGCTTTATCAAACCATAACAATGCTTTTGGCAAATCGCGGGAGGGCTCGTAGGTATAGGCTTTACCCACGTATATGTATTCTTTAAACTCTTTTTTACGCATCGCCGCAGTAGCCTGTGCAAAATTTGCTTGTGCGGCAGTGGCATTTTTTTCGAACAGATTAACCGCACCCAATCCCACATAATTTAAAGTAAATTTGGGGTCAATAGCTATTCCTTTTTGAAAAGCAATTTTTGCCGAATCGGGTTTTTTAATAGTAAGATATAAATCGCCGTAGTAAAAATAGTTTTCGGCATTGGTAGGTTGTGTTTCGGTAAGATTTTTAAACATCACCTTTGCTTTTACGTATTGCTCGGCATAAACGGCTTTTTTGGCATCGTCTAAACTTTGTGCTGTAACGGTTACGTTTATCATGGCCAAGCCTAAGGCCGCTAGGGTTATATTATTGCTAATTTTCATATTTGCTAATTTATAAAATAATTATTTAAAATTTAATTGTCGTGATGGTAAACTATCGGGGGCTAAGCCTGCTTTTAATACAATGCGTTGCCCCAGTTCACCCGCCAAA
>REAR01000138.1 GCA_004295245.1 Sphingobacteriales bacterium
TCTGATCGTGTCCGTATACGTCTTGCGTAGGTTTTAGTGACGGTTGTTTTGTTTTTGTAGGAGTGGTCATAGGTTAGCACAGTAATCTGACAATTGATTTGCCAAATTGCCCATACTTTTTTGAATAGCAAAGAAGTATGATATAGCCATGGCCTGGATAGCGTATCTTCATCCGTTACAATTGGTTACGATGCCGCCTGATACACCTATGATCCAAGGAAGAGTCATTCAATCTACCGGTGCTTGGTACCAAGTAAAAGGGGAGGACGGTCTGTGCTATGCGTGTCAACTCAGAGGAAAGTTCAGACTGAATGCCTCTCCACTTACAAATCCAGTGGCCGTAGGCGATGAAGTAGAAATAGAAGAGCAGAATGATATAGAAAAAACAGCTATGATTACCGGAATTGTGCCCCGCCGCAATTATATTAACCGGCAATCTCCATCGCATAAAATGCACCACCATATTGTGGCTTCTAATTTAGATCAGAGTGTTTTGTTTGCAACCTTAAAAGAGCCCAAAACTTCATCGGGGTTTATTGACCGGTTTTTAGTTACCAGTGAAGCCTACCATATACCCGCAATTGTGGTGTTTAATAAAACAGATGTATATAAAGAAAAAGAACTGCAACGCCTGCAAGAATGGACGGCTATGTATGAAGCCATTGGGTATAAAGTAATAGCCACCAGTTTAAAAGAAAATAAAGGGGTTGATATTGTAAGAGATGTATTAAAAGATAAAACCACTTTAATAAGCGGGCATTCTGGTGTAGGCAAATCAACTTTTATTAATACACTGTTTCCTCAAATGAACTTGCGTACGCAAGATGTAAGTGAGTGGAGCGGCAAGGGTTTACACACCACTACTTTTGCAGAAATGTTTGACCTGCCTTTTGGTGGCAAATTAATAGACACTCCTGGCATCAGAGAACTGGGGTTGGTAGATATCAGCAAGCAAGAGCTGAGCCATTATTTTCCGGAGATGCGGGCACTGATGCAAGAGTGCCAATTTAATAATTGCATGCATTTTAATGAACCGGGTTGCGCTATTAAAGAGGCGGTTGCAGCAGGCATTATAGCAGAAGCCCGCTATGTCAGTTACTACAATATATCTGAAACTATCAACGAAAAAAAGTATTAGTTAACCAGCTTTTTATTTCTATTCAACATTGTTGCGTCGCACACTTGTGCAGCAAGTCAGTAAATCAGCAAAACCGAAAGTCATAAAGATTTTTAAAAAATAAAGCAAGCAGCTTCCAGGCACCACTACTCTTTTACGCCTGTGGTGTTAACAGGTTTTTCAAAAGTCCATTCACTTCTTTCCAGCTTACGTGGTGTGGGGTAAATTTCGTCTAATGAACCACCATCGTATAAACGGCCATTTTTCATAACCAATTTAATAGTGTTGCTGTTGCGTATATTATCCAGCGGATTTTTATCCATAATAATTAAATCGGCCAGCTTACCATTTTGAATGCTTCCTAAATCTTTATCAAGCCCCAATGCTTCTGCACCTAAAATGGTGGCAGTTTTTAACGCGTTATGATTGCTCATGCCACCGCTTTGCATAGCCCATAACTCCCAATGATAGCCCAAACCTTGTAACTGGCCATGGCTGCCAATACCTGCCAGCGCACCGGTTTCTACCATACTCTTCATGCTCTTGGCATGTTTTTGAAACACGTGTTCTTCTGGCATAAACCAACTGTCTCTGCGGCGAGATTTTGCAGCCAGCTCTTCATACGGTGTAAAGTTTTGCAACTTGGTATCGTTGTAAGGCATATCAGTTTCGTAGAAATAGTTTTCTGCCCATGGGCCTCCATAAGAAACTAATAAGGTAGGTGTAACACACATTTTAGCTTCAGCAATGGCTTTAAACACATCTTTATACAAAGGGTATACTGGTATAGAGTGTTCATGACCGGGATAGCCATCTAATAAATTCGTCATGTTCAATTTATAATTCAAGCCACCTTCTGTTGTTGGCATTAAGCCCTGCTCTTTAGCGGCTTTAATAATCCACTGTCTCACCTGGCGCGGGCCGGTTAAATACATTTTAATATACTTGGTGTTGTAATACTTGCTGTATTGTTTTAAAATGCTGCTGGCATGTGCAGAGTCTCTTACATTATACATCCAAAAGCCAACACCGGGGCCGGTTGAGTAAACACGGGGTCCTACCATTTTGCCGGCATCTACCATATCGCCATAAGTTAATACATCGGTGGTGGCGGTTTGTGGGTCGCGGGTGGTTAATACACCATAGGCAACATTAGCTGCATATATCCACGATTGATTTTTTTGAATGCCCCATTGCGGCCACATATGCGAGTGCGTATCTACAAAGCCCGGTACAATGGTTTTACCGGCAACGTCTATCACTTTGGCATTGGCCGGCACTTGCAGCGTACCCGATATACCCACTGCTTTTATACGATTATTTACTACCAGTATATCTCCGTTCTCAATTACCTCGTTGCCATTCATCGTTATAATGCGGGCACCTTTTAGCAATACGGTAGCATTCGGAAAGTCTTTGGCAAAATAAACCTTCACTTGGTTTTCTTCTACCTTGTATTTGGGTTCTTCTTTTTTAACAGGAGCGGCTTTCTTAGCTAAAGAATCTGCTTTGGCTTTAGTTGTATCTGCCTTAATAGCTAGGCTATCTACTTTAATCTTTACGGTATCTGTTTTTGCTTTGGCAAGAGAATCGGCCTTGCGTTTGTCTTCAATCTTCTTAGCTTCTTTCAGGCTGTCTTCCATAAATTTTGCACGGTCCACATCATACACAAAATGAGCGTTACCTAAACTCCAGTGTACTTTTTTACCATCTTCTTCCCATATCGGAAACTCGCCACCCAGCTCGGTTAGCTTGCGTGCCGGAAAAGCAGCAAAGCTGGCTTCGGCTACATTGATATTAGCAATTTTACCTGTTTTAGGAACCGTGATTACATAAATATCATTGTTTACCTGGGCCAGGGCTCTTTCGCCATTGGGGGCATAATTAATTTGCGCAGCAGAGGAGGGCATTTGTAATTCCATTGCTTCAGCCATTTTTTCGCTGAGCATGCAATACGCTGCCGCCGCCATATGATGAAAATTTTCTTTGTCTTTATAGTTACTGATGCCATATGTAGTAACGCCACTAACACGGGCATGCGTCTTTTCATCAGTACCATCCCAACGAACAGAAATTAACGCACCATTGCGATTCAGATAAAGACGATCATCTGACTTTACAAAGTGTGGGTTGTAGCGGCCATTGGCTTTTTCAATAACAGTAATATCGCCACCGGCACCGGGTATCCAGCACAGTTCATCTTCACTGCCATCGGCAACAGGGCCTATAGATTCTTTATAAGAGCGCAGGTTAGAACGTACAAACGCAATACGATCGCTTTTATAACTAAATACCGGATAGCTATAAAGTGCAGGCTCTTTAGTTAATTGTACTGGTGTGGTTACTTTTCCGGTTAGGGCTACTTTATATAAATGGCCACCCTTGGGTGTCCAGGTGGTAAATACAATAGCATTACCATCGTGGCTCCAGGTAGGTTGTGCTTCTGTATAATCATTTGTAGTTAAACGTTTGGGTGTGCCATTGGGATAATCCATCACATACAAACGGTTTAATGCAGTAAAGGCTAATTTTTTTCCATCGGGCGACGGAACACCATCACGTATTTGGTTTACTAAAGCATGTGAGGTATCAGATACCGGGTATTTAAATTCTAAACGGGGTCCCAGTTCCAACTCCAGATTTACGGTAAACGGAATTTCAGAAGGCGCTGCGCCATCAACCGGTATCCGGTAAATTTTGCCGCCGTAAGAAGCAATCAATGCTTTGCTATCTGGAGTAAAACTCATGCCGGGTAATACGCCCATTACAGCCATAGATTCTTGTTCATCTCTTTGCACCGGGTAGGCCAGCCACTTTTCATCGTTAGTGGCCAGGTTGCGCAATACCAAACCGGTTTTATCTTCATAGCGGCTGCCATATACCAACCATTTGCCATCTTTAGAAAGCACAGGTGTAAAGGCAGAACCATAGCGGGTAGTAATGCTGGTGATGCGTGCATTTTCGCGGTCGTACATGCCTACCTGGTATTGCGGCATTTGAGCATTATAATTCCAGGGGCCATTGCGATGGCTGAAATATACATAACGCCCATCGGCACTAAAAGCAGGGTCAATAGTTTTTAAACCGGGCATATCTATTAACTGCGTACCGCTACCGGCATCTTTATGCAGCATCCATAATTTTACATCCAAACGGCCACGGGCAGTAACCACATAATTACCATCGGGGCTCCAGCAGGCTGAAGGATAGTTTTGATCACGATCGCGGGTTAACTGCACCGTGTCTTTCTTCTCGCTATCGATGTACCAAACATTTTCAGAACCGCTGCGGTCTGATGTAAATAATATTTTTTTACCATCTGGGCTATAACGGGGGTGTGTATCAAAAGCAATACCTTTTGTAACAGCAGTAGCAGTGCCACCAGCCACAGGTATCGTATAAATATCGCCCATCATATCAAAAACAATGGTTTGTCCATCGGGGCTTATATCAACAGATATCCAGCTGCCTTCATTGGTGCTAAAGTTTATTTTACGGGTGGGTTTCAGCGGCAGGTCTTTAAAAGTTGTAAAAACAATACTGTCTTTTTTTGTTGTGTCTCCACTGGGGCTTTGGCCTGCCCATGCACTTAATGGTTGCCAGCGTTTAACAGCAGCAGCCAGCACAAGGGTGGTAATAAAACATAGCAGCAGCAATGCCATCCATCGGTTGGTTGCTTTTAAAAAATAGTTAGCCATACTTGTTGGTTTTGATTGTAGCACTGAATGTACAACAGTTTAGTATTGCCCCGTTTTTTTGTTACTGCTTTTTGATGACTGGCTATTGTGGCTGGGTATTTTGGGTGGCTGGCAGTAGTACGCTATTGGGCTTTACTTGCGTCGCACACTTCAGCGAAAGAATATAAGATAGCATGTAGGAAAGTGCGGAAGATGCTTACTTTAATTTTTAAAAATCTTGCTGACCTTCGGTCTTGCCCACTTTTTTACTTACCGTACAAGTGTGCGACGCAAGAATGCTGAGTAATGCGTTGCTGCTGGTAACAAAAAAAACAATACCGCTTATTAAAGAAACTTTCTGGCAACCGTAAACATACACTCTAAACTTTCCCTATCTTTTCAGTAAACATTTGCTATGCCACAACAATATATTTTGGCTTTAGACCAAGGCACCACCAGCAGTCGTGCTATTTTATTTGATGCCAACGGGCAAATTGCTGCCACTGCACAAAAAGAGTTTACCCAATACTATCCGCAACCCGGTTGGGTAGAGCATGATGCGGATGAAATTTGGAGCAGCCAGTTTAGTGTGCTGGCCGAAGTGCTGGCCAAAGCAAATACCACCACACAGCAGGTAGCAGCCATTGGTATAACCAACCAACGAGAGACCACTGTGGTATGGGAACGGGCTACCGGCAAACCCATTTGCAATGCTATTGTATGGCAAGACCGCAGAACGGCTGCCTATTGCGATGAACTAAAAGCTGCCGGTAACGCGGCCACCATACAAGCAAAAACCGGCTTGGTGATAGACGCTTATTTTAGCGCCACCAAATTAAAGTGGATATTAGATACCGTACCTGGTGCCAGAGAAAAAGCAGCCAACGGAGAGCTGGCTTTTGGTACGGTAGATAGCTGGCTGGCCTGGAAATTATCGGGCGGGCAATTGCATATTACCGATGTAAGCAATGCCAGCCGCACCATGCTGCTAAACATACAAACCTGCCAGTGGGATGAAGAGCTGCTGCAGTTATTTAATATACCCGCCAGCGTATTGCCCACCGTAAAAGCCAGCAGCGAAGTGTATGGCACCACAAATGTTATTTCAAAAAATGCAGCCATACCTATTGCCGGTATTGCCGGAGACCAACAGGCAGCTTTGTTTGGACAACTATGCACCCAGCCCGGCATGGTTAAAAACACGTATGGCACCGGTTGCTTTATGTTAATGAATACCGGAGACAAACCCATTCCATCAAAAAATAATTTGCTAACCACCATTGCCTGGCAAATAAATGGCAAAACATCATATGCATTAGAAGGCAGTGTATTTATTGCAGGTGCGGTGGTGCAATGGCTGCGAGATGGTTTGCAAATCATTCGCTCTTCTGCAGATGTGGAAGCACTGGCGCAACAAGTAACAGATAATGGCGGTGTGTATGTGGTGCCTGCCTTTGCGGGCTTAGGGGCACCGCACTGGAACCAATATGCCCGCGGTACTATTTTTGGTTTAACCCGTGGCAGCAGCAATGCACATATTGCCCGTGCCGCATTAGAAAGCATAGCCTACCAAACTACCGATGTGTTGCAGGCCATGCAAAACGATTCGGGTATAGAAGTAAAAGAACTGCGGGTAGATGGCGGCGCCACTATTAACGATATGCTGATGCAGTTTCAGTGCGATACTTTACAGGTGCCCGTGGT
>REAR01000239.1 GCA_004295245.1 Sphingobacteriales bacterium
CAGGCTGCTATTTTTGGAGCGCCTACCATTGCCTCTATTGAAGGATCTAATGTTGTTAGCATTCCGGCTAAATACTATTTCTATGCATTGCCTAATTTCTTCAGCCAAAACAGTTTTGTAATACAACAAACGGCTGGTTGGATTAACGGCACATTTGATCCATTACAATAATTAACGATTCAAAATGACTAGTATGAAAAAATATATAATTGCTTTGTTTGCTTGTGCTGGCTGTTTTGCAGCTTGTGAAAAAAAAGTTGACCCTATTGACAGCTTCTTTGTTACCGTTGATTATAAAAGCAGCGGCCCTAAGTTTCTGACGGGTGATGTAGAAGTAAATCCTAAAGACAGTATTTTTCTTGATTTTACCGTTACATCGCTGGATGATATGGCTTATGTTGAAATTCAGAAGAATGGTGTACAGATAGATACGTTCCGGCTTAATAATGCTGTAGATAAAAGAACGTTCTCTATAATTAAAGGATACAGAGCCGATAGTGCCTCGGGAAGCTATACTTATAGGGTATTGGCACGAAATAGCCGGGCTATTTTTCTTGGGGACGGGGGTAAACAGTTTACTGTTACCGTAAAACCAGACTTTAATTTCTGGAGCTACCGGATATTACAAGTACCAGATAGTGTTAATAAAACAAATACCTGTTATTACTCAACAACAGATGGTAAGGTGTACAGTTATACCAATGGTGCAGCCAATTCTGCCAATATAGATTTTGGCTATTATTGGGATACTACGGGCAGAGGCACCGCCAGTACCTCAGATGATTTGAAGCATACTATTTATGCTTTAAATGCCGCACAACCGCAATTAGCGTTTTACGATATAAGCTCATGGACAAAAAATGCTACACTTTTAAAGAAGATGCCCAGCTCTGTAAATTTTGTAACACAGTTAACGTCTGCTGGTGCTATTCAAACTTTAATTGGTGGAAATATGACATCGGGGACTGCTTCTAAAGTAACTACTGTTTCAACTACCGGAGGCAGTAATGTTATTGGCTTTAAAACAGCGGGTGGTAAATTTGGAGCTATGTTAATTCGCTTTGTAAGTGGCGATTCTCCTAATAAAGAAACGCAGATTGAAGTAGATGTGAAAGTGCAGAAATAAAGCAGTTTAAAAAAATATTGAGTTTTTTTGGTTTTTTTTCATACTCAGGTCACCGTCCAAATAAAAAGAGAAAGTGATACGCTTTCTCTTTTTTAATATTGAGTGTTGCCCGCTATTATTGCTATCTCTTGTTAACACTGCTGAATTATTGTTTGCTGTAAAAGTGCTTGCGACGCAACGATGCTGATTGAAGCGTTGAAGCTGGTATCTCAAAAAAAACTCAACATTGACCACTCTTGCACAATACCCCGATATTCCGGCAGATGTGCAACGGGCATCAGATTCTTTAATGAAAGCAGCCCGTAAACGCTCAGACAGTGCATGGGCTGTGGCCTTACCTATTATAGATAAAGAAGCAAAAGAAGGTAAGCCTTTTATACCCTGGGCCTCTCGTATAGATGAGTTACCACAGGCAGCTATACCTGCTTTTCCGGGTGCAGAAGGCGGTGGTAAATTTAGTTTTGGTGG